>NZ_RCXU01000082.1:0-1042 GCF_004167315.1 Blautia sp. aa_0143 | reverse complement strand
CCCCCCCCCCCCCCCCCCCCCCCCCCCCCCCCCCCCCCCCCCCCCCCCCCCCCCCCCCCCCCCCCCCCCCCCCCCCGGGAAGCCCTCGGACTTCGGAACTCTGAGATGGACTTCCCCTGCGCTGTCCACACGGACAGCGTGTCGTGCGTAGCCACCTGCCTAAGGGGATAATATGATTGGTCAATCGCGCTAAGATAAAATTAATGTAAAAAAATGAAAAAAAGGTGTTGACAAAACTTATATCTTTCGGATATAATTAACCATGCGTTTCGGATGAAAACACAGAAGAAATGCACTCCAATTTAATAAGAAATTATAAGTTCGGAGTCTGGAGAAGTACTCAAGAGGCCGAAGAGGTGCCCCTGCTAAGGGTATAGGTCGCTAACGCGGCGCGAGGGTTCAAATCCCTCCTTCTCCGTTGTTTTTTTGAAAAAAATAAATTTTTCAAAAAAATGAAAAAACTTGTTGACAAACGCTTGCGGATGTGATAAAGTAAACAAGCTGTCAGCGAGACAGAGATTCATCAAAAAAAGTTTGAAAAAAGTTGAAAAAAGTACTTGACAAACGATTTGAGATGAGATAAAATAAACGAGCTGTCTGAGAGACAGACACAACAAACCTTGATAACTAAACAGTGAAACACATACGATTCTCGAAAATTTCTTTACATTTAAAGAACGGTTTAAACAAACCAAAAGCAGTAAAAACGAGAGATAGCCAAACGGTTGTCTTGAGTAAATGAATCAAACATTTTATCAGAGAGTTTGATCCTGGCTCAGGATGAACGCTGGCGGCGTGCTTAACACATGCAAGTCGAACGGGAAACCTTTTATTGAAGCTTCGGCAGATTTAGATTGTTTCTAGTGGCGGACGGGTGAGTAACGCGTGGGTAACCTGCCTTATACAGGGGGATAACAGTCAGAAATGACTGCTAATACCGCATAAGCGCACAGAGCTGCATGGCTCGGTGTGAAAAACTCCGGTGGTATAAGATGGACCCGCGTTGGATTAGCTAGTTGGTGAGGTAACGGCCCACCAAGGC
>NZ_RCXU01000081.1:0-1091 GCF_004167315.1 Blautia sp. aa_0143 | reverse complement strand
AAATATATTTGTCCTTGTAACAATTCTCGGACATTTGCCTGTTATACTATCTGCAAAAAGAAAAGGAAGTGACAATATGAAGCAGATTTTAATTGTCGAAGACGATAATCTTTTGAATAAAACGCTTACTTATAATTTGGAATTGGACGGTTACACAATAACTTCTGTTCTGAATGCAAGGACAGCCGCTGAATCATTAAAAACAAACATTTTTGATTTGGTATTGCTGGATATAAATTTACCAGACGGAAATGGTTATGACCTATGCCGTCTTATCAAGCCAGAGCATCCTGATACAGTAGTTATATTTCTAACTGCCAACGATCAGGAAAGCGATCAGATACGAGGATATGAAGCTGGTGCAGTGGATTATATCACGAAACCTTTTTCGATTAGTGCTTTGCAGCGAAAGATCAAAGCCATGTTCGCTATGTTGGAACATCACAAACCAGCTAAGGATATTTACGAGGATGGTAGCCTGTTTCTGGATTTTTCGGAACAATTTGCAAGTTTGAACGGGAAACCATTAGCGCTTTCTGCGATGGAATATAAAATGCTGAACCTATTTCTTAAAAATCCGAAGCAGGTACTTACCCGCCAACAACTTTTGGAAAGGCTGTGGGACATTGATGAAAAATATGTAGATGAACATACCCTTACTACTTCTATCAGCCGCATTCGCAGTAAGATTGAAGCGGATGGCGACACATATATCAAAACGGTTTACGGTATGGGTTATCAATGGACAGGAGGCGAAAAGAAATGAAACTGAATAACCTTTCTGCTAAGAAAATTTGTAGACTGATTAGTGCTGGCATGGTTTTCTCTATGCTGGTAATTACCGGTATTCTCGGCGGTATAATGCAGGATATACGAATTTTCATAGCAGGTGGAACATTGACACTCTGTGCATTTTTCTGGATTTGGCTATTGGTGCTGTTTTTTGGAAAACGCCTTTCTCATTTTACTTCTAATTTGTGCCGGACGCTGGACAACATGATTGATGGAAACGAGGAATTACAAAAGTCAAATGATAGTGAAACTCTTTTTGCCCGTATCAACCACCGCTTAATCCGGTTGTATGAGATTAT
>NZ_RCXU01000079.1:0-1481 GCF_004167315.1 Blautia sp. aa_0143 | reverse complement strand
ATACTGCAGTACAGGAATATCAACCTGTTGTCCATCGGCTACGGCTCTCGCCCTCACCTTAGGTCCCGACTCACCCAGGGCAGATCAGCTTTACCCTGGAAACCTTGGATATTCGGCCTAGAGGATTCCCACCTCTATCTCGCTACTCATTCCGGCATTCTCTCTTCCATGCAGTCCACAGCTCCTTCCGGTACTGCTTCTTCCCGCATGCAATGCTCCTCTACCAATCTTTTCAGATTCCTTAGTTTCGGTGGCGCGTTTCAGCCCCGGACATTTTCGGCGCAGGACCTCTCGACCAGTGAGCTATTACGCACTCTTTGAATGTATGGCTGCTTCTGAGCCAACATCCTGGTTGTCTTCGAAATCCCACATCCTTTTCCACTTAACGCGCACTTTGGGACCTTAACTGTAGGTCTGGGCTCTTTCCCTTTTGACCGCCCAACTTATCTCGTGCAGTCTGACTCCCGGTGATATCTACACGGCATTCGGAGTTTGATATTCTTCGGTAGGCTTTGACGCCCCCTAGGAAATTCAGTGCTCTACCTCCGCAAGACTCACACCGAGGCTAGCCCTAAAGCTATTTCGAGGAGAACCAGCTATCTCCGGGTTCGATTGGAATTTCTCCCCTATCCACACCTCATCCCCACCCTTTTCAACGGATGTGGGTTCGGTCCTCCACTACCTCTTACGGCAGCTTCAACCTGGACATGGATAGATCACCCGGTTTCGGGTCTACTCCTACTGACTCTGGCCCTATTAAGACTTGGTTTCCCTACGGCTCCACACCTGAAGTGCTTAACCTTGCCAGTAAGCGTAACTCGCCGGACCGTTCTACAAAAAGTACGCGGTCGTACATATAAAGTACTTCCACAGCTTGTAGACACAGGGTTTCAGGTTCTCTTTCACTCCCCTCCCGGGGTCCTTTTCACCTTTCCTTCACAGTACTATGCGCTATCGGTCACTAAGTAGTATTTAGCCTTAGGGGGTGGTCCCCCTTACTTCCCACAAGGTTCCTCGTGTCTCGTGGTACTCCGGATCCTGCTCAGTCAGCTCTGCTTTCACGTACGGGGCTTTCACCCTCTCCGGCCGGCTTTCCCAAAACCGTTCTGTTAACTTCGCTGAATCTTAAATGCAGTCCATGACCCCGGCATGCACGCACACCGGTTTAGGCTCCTCCGCGTTCGCTCGCCGCTACTTACGGAATCGATGTTTCTTTCTTTTCCTCCGGGTACTTAGATGTTTCAGTTCCCCGGGTTCCCTTCCATACGTTATGGATTGGCGTATGGATGCATGAGGTCTACTCATGCGGGTTTCCCCATTCAGACATCTCCGGATCACGGGATATTTGCTCCTCCCCGAAGCTTTTCGCAGCTTATCACGTCTTTCATCGGCTCTTAGTGCCAAGGCATCCGCCCTGTGCCCTTATTGCTTGACCTTTCGCTTCATCACCCTAGCGTAGGTGATGCGGTCTCTTGATTCTC
>NZ_RCXU01000078.1:0-1549 GCF_004167315.1 Blautia sp. aa_0143 | reverse complement strand
TTTTGGGGAGAACGGCAACAGGAAGCATTTTAACCTATTTGATTTATGGGAGGAACAGAATGAACGATAAAAAGAGATTGAACAGCTACGAGGATTTACCGCTGGTTCTGGATGTGGCGGACATTCAGCGGATTATGGGAATTTCAAGAGCGAGCGCCTATGAGCTGGTACACACACCCGGCTTTCCAGCGTTCCGCAGGGGCAGACTTATCAAGGTCAGCAAAATTGCTTTCTTTGAATGGATGGCAAAAGGCTCCGAAACCGTACCGGGAAGCGACAAATAAGCGTGAGGTATCATTCCCTGACTTGCAATACTGCCGCACTTTCCAAAGGGGCATACAGAGGGAAAAAAACTTAAAAATGATACCGAGACGCTACATCAAAACAGCCTATCTGCGTACATCAGATAGAAACGGAGAAAGGAGCCGGTTATGGCAAGAATGAGTAACAAGCGGCGGTTGGAATGGTCTTTCTTCTTAAATGACCGCAGCCGTATCACTTACAACGAACTGTGCCGGAAATGCCAGCACGAATGTAAACAGAGCTTCCGGGCGGTTGTGGTTGACTGCCCGAAGTATCTTTCCAAGCGTTCCAAGAAAAAGGACAAGACTGCCGGAAACGGCAAAATCCCTTAGGAACTAAGGGCGCACTTCTATACATAGTCTAAAGACCATGTATCGTGCGTCCTGCGGAGCTTACCTCTGCCGCTGATAAAATCAGCAATCCGAGGTCTGCGTTCGCTTCGCTCCGACAAGGTGGCTACACCCCCTTGCGCCGCTAAAGCGGCTATCCCCTGTGTACCCGCCGCAAAGAGAAATCCGCTCTGCGGTTTTCCCTTTTCATCGGGTTTTATAGAAGCACTGACACACGGACTGTCTGCGGATGGTCTTTCTTTATCTTATCAGCAAAGGATGTGAGAACATGGAAAAATCTTTGGAACAGTTGAAGCAGGAATATGAAAAAACCACTGTCCTGCTGGAACAGGAAAAACGGAAAATGCAGCGTTTGAAAAACCGGCAGGCGTATCTGGAAAGCGGTTCCCGGAAACAGAGGACGCACCGGCTGATTACCCGTGGGGCAGCCGTTGAGAGCATTGCACCACAGACAAAGGAGCTATCCGAAGCGGAATTTTATTCCCTCATGGAAAGCATTTTGAATCTGCCGCAGGCGGAGCATTTCATCCGGTCTGCCACAGAGAACCACGCCCGTATTTCCGGGCAGGAGAAAGGCGGTGACTAAGGATAGCACTTTATCATTTTTCAATCGCACAGATCAAGCGCAGCGCCGGTCAGAGCGCCATTGCCAGCGCAGCCTATCGAGCCGGGGAGCGTCTTTACAGCAGCTACTATGGAGAAGTCAGCGACTACACCAAAAAGGGCGGCGTGATCGCTTCGGAAATCATGCTGCCGCCCCATGCGCCGGAAATATATCTTGACCGGGCGACCCTCTGGAATGCTGTGGAGAGCTGCGAGAAACATCCAAAAGCACAGCTTGCCTATTCCTTTGATATTGCCATGCAGAATGAATTGACGCTGGAAGAAAACATGGA
>NZ_RCXU01000077.1:0-1610 GCF_004167315.1 Blautia sp. aa_0143 | reverse complement strand
TTTCTACTACAATATATTTATGGTTAATATCCCTTACAGCCAGTAAGGAATTATCCATCTTGTTGCTTAAGCTGTATAATGATGGAGCAATTGGTATATCGTCCCTTTTCTTGGACATCGCGTCCGCAATTAAGACTGATAACCAGCTCCTCATTCGCAGCGTTCGTTTTATGCAGGTTGAATCGCCATAGGTGCATTCGCGTCACACCACAGTAGATTGAATAGGCAATGAGTAAAACTGGTATTTATCCATTGCAATAATCTTAAGGAGTGACAATTTATGAACGCAGTAGGTATCGATGTTTCAAAAGGTAAAAGTATGGTTGCTATCATGCGACCATTCGGTGAAATTGTTTCCACACCTTTTGAAATCAAACACACGGCCAGTGACATCCATTCACTTGTAGAACTAATCAATTCTGTTGAAGGTGAGTCCCGAATCGTGATGGAGCACACAGGACGTTATTATGAAGTCCTCGCTCATCAGCTTTCAGAGGCAAATCTTTTCGTCAGTGCCATTAACCCAAAACTTATCAAAGACTTTGATAATGATTCTCTTCGTAAAGTGAAATCTGATAAAGCAGATGCTGTTAAGATTGCCCGATATGCTCTTGACAAATGGCAAAATCTTAAACAGTATAATGTTATGGATGAATTACGCAATCAGCTCAAAACCATGAACCGTCAGTTCGGCTTTTACATGAAACACAAGACGGCTATGAAAAATAATCTTATCGGCATCCTTGACCAAACCTATCCTGGTGTTAATACTTACTTTGACAGTCCTGCACGCAGTGACGGAAGCCAGAAATGGGTTGATTTTGCATCTACATACTGGCATGTGGACTGTGTCCGTAAAATGTCCCTGAATGCCTTTATCGACCATTATCAAAACTGGTGCAAACGCAAGAAGTACAACTTCAGTCAGTCAAAAGCTGAAGAAATCTATGGAAAAGCAAAGGAACTTGTTCCTGTACTTCCAAAGGATGCCATTACAAAGCTTATTATCAAGCAGGCTGTAGACCAGCTTAATAGTGCCTCTACAACTGTTGAATCACTACGCACTCTCATGAATGAAACTGCATCCAAACTCCCGGAATATCCTGTCGTTATGGCTATGAAAGGGGTTGGAACTTCACTTGGTCCTCAGTTGATGGCTGAGATCGGAGATGTTTCCCGTTTCACTCGCAAAAGTGCTATTACTGCATTTGCCGGTGTAGATCCTGGTGTTAATGAATCCGGAACCTATGAACAAAAAAGTGTTCCTACTTCAAAACGAGGTTCCGCTGATCTTAGAAAGACTTTATTTCAGGTAATGGATGTCCTGATTAAAACGCATCCTCAAGATGATCCTGTTTATCAGTTCTTAGATAAGAAACGTGCTCAAGGCAAGCCTTACTATGTCTATATGACTGCAGGTGCTAACAAGTTTCTAAGAATCTACTACGGACGAGTGAAAGAATATCTTTCATCTCTTCCAGAATCTTAATTATCCACTAATATTTTCAGACCAGCACTGGTGTGGTGGTCTTATTTTGATACCCAATTTTCAACCTGTATAAAATTTTCAATGTTCTTTCAATTTAGCCTTGACTTTTTATTTGCAGGCT
>NZ_RCXU01000076.1:0-1719 GCF_004167315.1 Blautia sp. aa_0143 | reverse complement strand
ATTCCACTCTAATATCTTATAAAACTCAACATGTACTTATATGATTTTATAATTTATATTTAACTGTTAATAACCTCCTGAAAAATTCTATTTGCTTCACCTTATCATATTTTGGGGGTGGCGTACATATATTAATGTAAATTATGAGACGATTTGATTTTGCGTAATTGAGTGGATGGGTTGAATAGTGCGAATAATCTATAAAAGAAGTGGCGGAAATACCAGCAATGATATTTCCGCCGTTTTACAACTCCGAATATCCTATCCAGAGCTACTTTGTGATCATAGTATATGTTATAAAATCAAATTTTATGAAATGTAAAAAGGAACTCGTCCAGAGCCCCTTTCCTTTGAATAAGTAATAATATCTTTCTCACTCCGGAAAAAGACTTCTTTGTACTTATATAATACTGGTTCAATTACTCCTTGTCAATATTTATTTTTATCTTTGTAATGTGTTCTGTCAAAGAAATATCATCTGACAATTCAAGAATTTTCCTTAGTTCAGCAAGTTCGTCCTGTGCCTTATTACGTTCTTCTTTTATTTTTGAAATATATTGCAATTTATCATCCATTGAGGTGGTAAATTTCGTTGCAATCACGCACCCTATGGGTTAAAAGAGATGCAGGAGCCGCGACGCCTGCATCTCTTTCATCTATAAATGTGATCTATTGCGAATGAATAGGTTTTTTATTTTGCAATAAACATAAGCAGGATCAATACTTTGCTAATAATTTTTTCCAGGGTTTATAGCCTTTCATATAAGCAAAGTCTTCTTCATTTTGGAAGCCTGCAATCAGTTCTTTTTTCATTTCTTCAGCATATGGATTTTCTACATCTTGGAATTTTATATGTTTATATAATCTTGATTTCTGAAAATCACAGATTGTATCGACATTCTCCAGCAGTTGTTTTATTACCTTAAAAGTATCTTCTACATTTTGTTCTGCCACCACAACATTAAACATGGTTGCACATTCATTGTATTTTCCCATCTCAAAAATACCTGCTAATGCATACATTTTCTCGGCCAGGAATCTTGCGGATTTATGATCTTTATTGTCAAGAGCTTTTGTGATCATCATGCCAAAGGCAAGATTCAAAGTAGTATACTCTGAAAGAATTATATTTTCCAGTTTTTCATATGCTTCTTCTGTTTTTTCCTGTTCCATGTATAATTGCCCAAGTCTTAGTTTTTTCATGGGATCATAGTCGGAAAAATAGTTCAGATATTTTTCTGCCATTTCATAATTCCCTTTTCGCAAGTAGAATCCGAACAGAGAATCTGCCGCATGGTGCTGGATTTTTTCGTCCTTGTCATTTAGTGCCATTTCGTACCAGGAATTAATCTGTTCGTCGTACTTATCGGGATGCTCACACTGACCTATGATTCTTCGCGAGTCAAGCATCACCGCCACCTGCCAGATAAGCATGTTGCAGTTAGGGTAATCTTTTATGATATTTACTGTCCATTGATAGGTCTTTTCGTAACCTTCTGCTGAAAACATTTTGTCCATTTCCTGAATAAGTTCTGTAATTTCAACGTCTGTCAGATTTTCATGAAAAGACAACAGGGTATCAAGGGAAATATGTAGCAGTCTTGCAATTGGTGCTAACAGTTCAATATCTGGATTGGAGTTCCCCGTCTCCCTTAATTAAAGATATTGTTGGGTAAAAAAGAAAGGTCAGTCGATTTTGCCGATGAAGCGGTAGTAGAT
>NZ_RCXU01000075.1:0-1758 GCF_004167315.1 Blautia sp. aa_0143 | reverse complement strand
AGAACTGGCGCAACAAAATAAACCGGGTAAAAAATACCGCAGGCTTTCCGGCTGACCGTCTGGAAAAAATACAGGCTTCCTTTTCCGACTTTAAGAAAGAAGCCTTACAGAGAAAAAAGGCTGTAAAAACAGGAACGGCCAGCCCGAAAGAATTTACGGACTGGCTGTATCAGCAGAGTAATGTAATTGTTGAGCTGACCGAGATATGAAAAACTTTCTATCGTCAATTTCGCATTATTGCAATAACAGATTGCTTCTTCCATGAATGGTAATATTATCATCAAACTTTTGGAAGAACTATAAATGTCCGAGGTGCCTTTGATTTCGACAAAAAAACAGGCCGAATTGTTACAAAGCTCGGACATTTCAAAAATTTTTTGAGAAATGGCGAAAAAAGCGGGGCAGCACACGCCGCCCCGCCGATCCCATACGGTTATTCCATCGTCCGCATTTGTTCAATCAGGGATTGTTTTTTCTGTCTGCGGACTGTCCATACAGACAAAATCAGCTCCATTCCGAATAATACCAGAATGAACAGGCCCATTTCCAAAACCGGGAATTTGTAAGGCACTACCTTTCCGGCAAAAATGGCAATGCTCATTTTTCTGCAAGCAAAGATGGAAGCCGGAAGCCCAACGATCAGCGTCGCCAATGTTGCAAAGAGCGCATAGCACAGGCCCTCGCAGATGTTCATTTTACATAGCTGTTTTTGTGTTAGACCGATGGAACGCAAAACACTGTTTTCCTGCTTTCTGGACATCTGGTTAGAGAGTGTCGTATTGATAAGATTGATAACACCAAAAAGGAATACCAGCCATGAAAGCACCTCCATACTCCCGAATGCCACCTGATCTTTCGACTTCATATATTCAATCCGTATATTTATTTCATCTAAAGCAAGGTTACTATGGCTGGCAACAATATTTTTTAAGCCAGCTTTTACGATTTCCGCTTTTTTCGGATCGCTTGCAATACTCCACGAATAGTCAAATGAAGTAATTTCCGGGTGTAGTTCACAGAACAAATCCTGTGGTGCAAATGCAACAGCCCCATCAATAAGTAATTTACCATGCCCGGTATATGTGCCTGGGCCAAATAGCCCTGATATAGTAACAGGAACGGATGACTGCCCCTCTCCGAAAGATATTTCGACCGTTGAACCAACTCCCATATCTTCATAAGAATCTACAATCGAGCGTGAAATTACGATACTATGAGAATCTGTTGGCATCGTTCCCTCCGTCAATGCAGCCTCAACCTTAGCATAATTCTGATCGGTCAGCATATCACAGTTTCCAGTGTTCTGATTGATGTCCCCCTTAAAAGTTGTATGAAGCGTTTGTCTGTTTGCAATTACATCTGTGACACCATCAATAGATAAAATTTCCTGCTTTAATTCCTCGTTCAGTGGATTTCCTGCTGCCATAAGTTCTTCTTCTGGCACTTCTGATTGTAGATAAATTTTATAATCGCCATCTGGAAAATAAAGTCTTGCCCGTGCTTCCGGGGAGCGCGTTAATACAATGGAAGATACCACAAGTAGGATAATTCCGCCCAAACTCAATGAGGCTACAATAGCAACGGTCTTTTTTCCGTCACGCTTAAAATTCGCAATTCCCATTGAAACAGGATTGAGCTTGATAGTCTTTTTCCGGCTGCGGATGTCCTTTTGCGCCGGGGTAAAACGGACGGCTTCAATGGGGGAAATCCCTGCCGCAATTTTCACCGGCTTACGGATGGAAACAGATACCATGATCC
>NZ_RCXU01000074.1:0-1768 GCF_004167315.1 Blautia sp. aa_0143 | reverse complement strand
TAGGCGTTTGCGAAACGCCACAAGCCGCATAAATACGGCATTTTTTGTTACCTATAAACAAATAACTCCTCACCGGATATGGTATAATAGAGTTGACTAAAAACTATAAACCTACATCCAAGAAAGGAGTTATTCTGATACTTATGATACCATATAAACAGCTTTCTTTGGCAGATATTTTTTCAGATTGCCATGAAAAATTTGAAAATGACAAACCTGCTTTTCTTTCTCTATTAGAAACCCATATCGATATTGATGAGTTAATTCCGATTTCTTTTAGAAATCATTTCTATGCATCGACGGGCAGAACCCGTAAATACCCTTTGCAAGCTTTTCTGTGGGCTTTGATTATTCAACGTATTTTCTCTATCCCTACGGATCAGCTTCTCCTGACTTTTCTCGCTTACTCAAAATCACTTCGGGAATTCTGTGGTTTTACTAAAGTCCCAGACGCTTCCAAAATCACCCGATTCAAACAGGATTTTTTAGATGACCTCCAGCTTGTTTTCGATAACCTTGTTGATGTTACCGAGCCTATCTGTCAGGCGATTGACTCTGCAAAAGCGGATATGACCATCTTTGATTCTTCCGGCATAGAAGCATTTGTTACCGAAAATAATCCCAAGTATGCTAACAGGATCATCAAACAGCTTAAGGCATACGCGAAAGCTCAGGGCTTTGATAAATCCTATGATCCTTATAAAGCTGCCTATGATTCCATGCCTTCTCATGCTTCTGCTAATCCTGAGATTAAGCAGCTCTATATCAATGGGCATTTTTGCTATGTCTTCAAGTTCGGCATTGTCACTAACGGATTGGGCATCATCCGCCACATATCTTTTTATAACAAAAACTTTATGGCTTCACATCCTGATATCGTTGTCGAAAAGAAATCCGATTCCCCTGACGAAGATAAATGTGTTCATGATTCAAAGCTTTTAATCCCCACACTTAAGGACTTCTTTTCCAAGCATCCTTTGATTAATCCAAAAACCTTCCTGGGTGATGCTGCTTTCGATACCGCACAACTCTATAAGAGCCTTCTTACCGGTGACACTTTTGGTAATGACAAACATTTCTCGAAAGCTTATATTCCGCTGAATGCAAGATCCGGACTTGAAAATCTGGATTATTCCATCAATGAAGATGGTATTCCGTGTTGTCCCCATGATCCTTCTTTACAAATGAAGTACGAAGGCACTTCCAAACTTCACAGTGGAGTAACAAGATATAAATTTGTCTGTCCAAGAATGAAATGGATTTATGATAAATCAACTCAAAAATCCCATCGTCATTGTTTCTGTGACAACCCTTGTACTTCTTCTAAATGTGGGCGGATGGTCTACATCTACCCGGAAAAGGATCTTCGTGCTTATCCCGGAACGATCCGCGGCACCGAAAAATGGGATGATACCTATAAAATCAGGACTGTTGTCGAAAGAGATATCAACCACATCAAAGACAATCTCTGTCTTGCAGGACGCCGAACCCAAAATGAGAGGACTCTGCATGCTGATCTGATTCTTGCCGGGATCACACAACTTATTACTGTTGTTCTCGCAGATAAGATCAATCACCACGAATATATTCGAAGCATAAAACCACTCATAGCTTAGGACTTACCACTTTCATAAAGTCCATAGCTTATTAAAGTGCGCCTAACATGTGCGATTATCCATTTTTCATTCCACAAGTCGTGCTCTTCGCGAATTCTTCCTTGTTTTGGTTCAAGGTTACGAACGAGCACCGCGAGTTTCGCAATTACCTA
>NZ_RCXU01000073.1:0-1841 GCF_004167315.1 Blautia sp. aa_0143 | reverse complement strand
TCACAGATCCGTACGTGCGGCTTTCCCGCATACGGCTCCTCATAGTAACATTCGCTTCAATATAAACAATAGTACGTTTTAGGTTTTGCTAACGGGTAATACTTGAGCATTTCCACAAATCCATTCCATGTGTATGCCCGTCTACAACCTCTCCGATTCATGGCTTTGAATAGAAACTGTTGTACTCTATGCAGGAATGTTGTTATCTTCCGAAAATTCCATGTAACACCATAATACCGATAGTGTCCAATTAGTTTTACGTTCAACTCTTTAATTATTTCTCGCATTGGTCGATTTCGATTATCGTAAATCCAGTTCTTGTATGCTCTAACCTTTTGCTCTAACTTCTTTCTTGAAGTCTGTACCTTTGGCACGAAACCTCCCTTTCGAGTTTTGCTACAATAGAAGGTAAACCCCAGAAAATCAAATGTTTCAGGTTTACATTCTCCTCTTGCTCTACGATTCTGCTCTGCAAATCTCCCAAATTCAATTAGTCTGCTTTTACTACTTTCCAGCTCCAGTCCAAACTTTTCCATTCGTTCCTTTAACTCTTTATAGTATCTTTCAGCTTCTGACTTATATTGAAATCCTGCAACAAAATCATCCGCAAAGTTGACGAGAAAACACTCTCCCTGCATTTCCCTTTGCACCACCAGCTTAAACCACAGCGTCAGCACATGATGCATGTATATATTTGCAAGCATCGGACTCATTGCTGAGCCTTGTGCCGAACCTTCCTCTGTTGGCTCGAATTTTCCTTGCTCCATTATTCCTGCTTTAAGGTATTTACGTATTAGCCACAATAAGTTCTTATCCTGTATATTCCATTCAAGGAACTTCATCATCCAATCATGGTCGATATGGTCAAAGAAACCTTTGATATCGGCATCTACGATATAGCTGATTTTTCCATAGCTTATCCGTTGGTATACTTCTTTTATTGCTTCGTGACACCCCCTATTCGGTCTGAATCCATACATGCAGTTTAGGAATCTCGGTTCATAAATAGCTCCCAGTATTTTCTTCACTGCCATTTGTACAATCTTATCTTCATAGGAAGCAATCCCTAATGGTCGTTTCTTTCCATTTCCTTTAGGTATATATACCCTCAGTGACGGAAGTGGCTTAAAGGATTTGTTTTTCAACCTCTGTACCAGTTCCTTGATATTTCTATCAAGGTTCTTCCCATACTCATCCTTAGTTACCTTGTCAATTCCGACTGCTTTGTTCCCATCTAATTCCTTATGGCATTGCTTTAGCATATCTTCATTTATCAAGTGGTACACTGATGTAAATATAGGATGTTTTGATGTTGCTGATATCTCAGCTATTCTTACTAATTTCGTTTCCATTATTTCCTCCGTCCCTGAGTACGGATAATGTGTCCTCAGTAAGACCTTTACTATGCAATCCCCTTCCCTCCATCGGCATTGCCCGATTTCTACAGTACTATGGGATTGTCCGACCACCTACCATTCATTTGAAATACTCCGTTTTCAGTTGCAATTTCATACTCTTCTTCGAGAAATGGCAGGTTCTCCCCAGTTGATGTGTATTCACAATGTAAAACATGATTGGTTCTCTGACTCCGCAGTGCCACATAACACTCGCCATATCGCATTACATGATATTGTCTTCCGCACCAGTTAAGACGTCGACCGACTGAAGTTAACGTTTCGAAGCTCAATCACTATTCAACCCTGCTTTCTTGCTGTCTACGCTTGTCAGATGCCGTTACCGGCATCATCCCAAGACTCGCTATTATCTGGTTGGCTAAACCTTGGATAAACCGGAATCCCACCGGCTTGACTACACACCCTTAGCTGGGCGCACAACTGGAA
>NZ_RCXU01000072.1:0-1888 GCF_004167315.1 Blautia sp. aa_0143 | reverse complement strand
GGGGCTGTCGCACTAACGTGCGGCAGCTCATTTTATATTCAACACAAAACGCCGGACTTCGAAAAGCCCGGCGCTTGTGGTATAATTAGTTTATGCTACTAAACAAAATAATACAGAGAGATTATACCTCATTTTCTCTGTATTATCAAATCAAACTTCCGCTAGATTTAGAGATTTCTATTCCATCTGATGATCCGGTTCGTCTGGTAAGTGCCTTTGTGGAGGAAATGGACCTTTCTGAACTGTATAAAACTTACGGCAGGATCAGAAAAAATCAGGCAACACCGCGTCAGATTCTGAAACTTGTTATCTATGCAGCAATGAATCGGATCTATTCAAGCCGCGATATCAGAAAAGCATGTAAACGGGATATCAACTTCATGTATCTCCTGGAAGGTATGCCGGCTCCTGACCATGCAACGATCGCGCGTTTTATCTCCCTTCACTTTTCTGTCTGTGCAAAGACGTTGCTTGCACAAATGTCAGATCTGCTCTATCTTTTGGGTGAGATTTCGGGGAAGACCATTTTTATTGATGGCACAAAGATCGAATCTGCGGCCAATAAGTATACATTTGTATGGAAAAAGGCTATTACAAAAAATCAGGCCCGGTTATACACGAAACTGTCTTCTTTTGTGGCTGAATGTGAAGAACTCTATGGAATGAAAACGGTATATCATGATAGTATATCCATACACACCTTAAAGCGGTTAAAAAAGCAGTTATGCCGCATCAAAATACAGGAAGAAATCGTGTTTGTACATGGAACCGGCCGGAGAAAAACACAGTTACAGAAATCTCTGGAACAACTGGATCGGTATCTGGAGAAACTAAAGGAATATACGAAAAAACTGTATACGCTTGGGGACAGAAACAGTTATTCCAAAACAGATCCCGATGCCACCTTCATGAGAATGAAAGAGGACGCGATGCTGAACGGACAGTTAAAGCCTGCGTATAACATTCAGCATGGAGTGGATTCAGAATACATCACATGGATTGATATCAGCCCGCGCCCCACCGATACACGTACCCTGATTCCTTTTTTGAAAGATATGGAGAGCTACCTGGGATTTAAGTATTCAGAAATTGTTGCAGATGCCGGGTACGAAAGTGAAGAAAACTATCTTTTCATTGAAAGCAACGGACAGACTGCCTACATAAAGCCACAGAACTATGAGATCTCAAAGACACGAAAATACAAAAAGGACATTAGCAGAAGGGAAAATATGGAGTATTATGCGGATAGGGACAGTTACATCTGCCGGAATGGAAGAGAACTGACTGTCACAAATGAACGGAGAAGTAAAACGACGAGTGGATATGTCAGTATAAAAACTTATTACAGATGTTCAGACTGTACTGGCTGTCCTTATAAAACAGAATGTATCAAAGGGAACAACTGCAAAACGCCTATGGAAAAACGCAATAAAGTGTTGATGGTCTCAAAGACGATGAGCCAGAAGCGTGCAGAAGATCTGGAACGGATCACGAGTGAGTATGGGACTATGCTCCGGATGAACCGAAGTATTCAGGCGGAAGGTTCTTTTGCTGATGTGAAAGAAGACATGAACTTTCGGAGATATCTGTACCGTGGAAAGGTAAATGCCTTGGCAGAAAGTATCCTTTTAGCGATGGGGCGAAATATCAATAAACTTCATTGTAAGATTCAGACAGGAAGGACGGGAAGTCACCTTTTTGCATTAAAAAAGGCATAGATTTTGATAATTGAAAATAAAACAGTTTGAAATAAGGCATGCTGAAAGGGATGCTTAGGGACGAACTGCGCTTGTAAAGAATGGCATCAAAATGGTAATCAATTTCGATGCCATTTTGGCATAAAACGGGGCTGCCGCCCAGCAAAAATATTTGCTAATGCGACAGCCCC
>NZ_RCXU01000071.1:0-1904 GCF_004167315.1 Blautia sp. aa_0143 | reverse complement strand
CTGCCACTCAAAATGTGATTAAACATACTCACATCGAGATAATGCGGATTCTCACGAATACCGCTTACTGTTTCTTTGTGTATGCTTTTGAGTAACCGGAGTTATCTCTACTCACAGATCCTAAGTACACTCCACAGTCGTTAATTCCCGAAATAGCCTTCGGTACATACTTACGTTTGCGGGATCATGCAACTTCGTAAGTCTCTGCATCTCTCAGATTCCGTGCTGCATTGAGATCTCTGTCCTCAATATATCCACATGTGCATCTGTAGATCCTGTCTGAAAGTTTCAGATCTTTTTTAATACAGCTGCAGCAGTGGCAGATCCTGGAAGATGGATACCATCGGTCAACTACCCTCAGTTCGATTCCATATTCAGCACATTTTATTTTCAATTTTGTCCGGAATTCATAGAATTTCTGGGACGCAACTGCTTTTGAGAGATGCCGGTTCTTCATCATCCCGGATATGTTCAGATCCTCGATCGTTATATGAGACGGCTTGGTTTTCACTATCTCAGATATTACCTTGTTGATATGATCTGTACGGATATTTTCTATCCGATGATGAAGTTTCTGTACTTTAAGCTTTTGTTTGCATATATTTGCTCTTTGAGTGGTCTCCCCTTTCTTTAAGTTCTCATATTTACGGGAAAGCTTTCGCTGTGCCCGTCTTAATTGTTTCTCAAGTTTTCTAATCCGTGCTGTTTTATTGATATTTCTGTATACAGTTCCATTTGATACAACTGCAAAGTCTTTCAGCCCCAGATCAATTCCAATCCCATCAGTGAAATTTCCATCTGCTTCCGGAGCAGGTATATCGACAAGTGCAGACACATAATATCTGCCTGCTTTCATGGAAACTGCCCCGCTTCGGATCACATATCCATCCTTAGAGGTCGGAATGTAACCTTTTTCTTTCAGCCTTATCCAGCCAAGTGTTGGGATCTTGATCCTGTGACGTTCACAGAGACAGTCTTTGGGATTATTCTTTACAAAATACATTTTTACATCAGATCTTCCTTTTTTCTTATATCTCGGGAAACTACTCTGATGATGAAAAAATCTTGAAAAAGCGGTACAGGCATTTTCGATTGCATTCTTTACCGATTTGGAACTGACTTCTCTGATCCAGAAATATTCCGGATGCCTTGGAAGGTATTCATTGTTCAGCCATACACTGAACGACTTGCCGCTCATAAATCTTTCACCGGCATCATAACGTTCTTTATTATGAAACAGGTAGAAATTATAAATATATCTGCATGTGCCGATTGTCTTATGTATTTTGATCTTCTGCTCTTCTGTAGGATCGATCTCTGTCTTGAAGCTCTTCAGCAATCTCCTCATCCTTTTCTATCTGTTTTTTATACTTACGAAGTCCATATAATCTACAGGAAAACACATGAAGGATGGAAATAATATCCTGTACAAGTTCTTCCTGTGGTGACAGTTCTTCATTGTTCACCACCAGTATCGTTGTGTGGAATCTCATGCAGAATCTTTCAAACCATTCGTATCCAAAACGGATAAATCTGTCTTTATGCGTGATCACTATGGTTTTGACCTTCTGCTCCATGACTTCGTCCAGTAATCCATTCCATTTCTTGCGGTTATAATTAAGTCCGCTTCCATAGTCTTCAATGCACTGGTCTACGATCATTCCTCTGGCATTACAGAACTGACGCAGAAATGCTGTCTGATCTTGAAGATCATCCCTTTGGTTTTTGGTAGATACTCTTGCATAAATAACAACTTTTCGTTTATCATGTTCTATATTTATAC
Source organism: Blautia sp. aa_0143 (assembly GCF_004167315.1). Taxonomy (NCBI): domain Bacteria; kingdom Bacillati; phylum Bacillota; class Clostridia; order Lachnospirales; family Lachnospiraceae; genus Blautia; species Blautia sp. aa_0143. The sequence continues at coordinate 121 of NZ_RCXU01000071.1, read as the reverse complement.
CTTTAAATTGAAGATACTGGTCATATGTGTAATAACGTCTGTCTGTTGGAGTTCGGTTTGCTTTTAAGATTCCCTCTCTGTCCCATCTCTGAAGCGTTTTTACAGAAACACCTAATAATTC
>NZ_RCXU01000070.1:0-1922 GCF_004167315.1 Blautia sp. aa_0143 | reverse complement strand
CGGGAATATCTTCTTGATGAAGATGGAAACCGAATCCGGGATAAAAACGGCGATTATATGTTTAACGCTGTCCATACAACAGACTGGCATGAGCCGGAAACGCTGGAACACTGGCGGGAGCAGTGGGCGGCTGCCGTTAATACAAAATTTGAGGAAAAAGGGCTGGATGTGCGTATCGACCACCGTTCCTATGTGCGGCAGGGGCTTGACCTGATACCTACTGTCCACGAGGGAGCTAATGTCCGGCAGATGGAAGCAAAGGGCATCCGCACCGAGAAAGGGGAACTGAACCGCTGGATTAAAGCCACCAACCGGCTCATGCAGGATGTGAGGAAGAAGATCAAAGCCCTGTTTGTCTGGATGGCAGAGGTAAAAGAAGAACTTTCCAAACCGCAGACACCGAGCCTTGCCGACCTGTTGATCGCTTATTACAACCAGCGCAACGCAGGGGCATGGAGCAATAAAGCCAGAACCGGAAACTTAAAGCAGTTTGCCGAAGCCGTCAATTATCTGACGGAAAACAAGCTGCTCACATTAGAGGATTTGCAGGAGCGTCTTTCCTCTGTCAACGAAGAATTTGAAGCGTTAAGCGACTCCATGAAAAAGAAATCTGCCCGGATAAAGGAATTGCAGGAATTGATACGGGAGGGCGAGAATTACCAGCGGCTAAAACCTGTTCATACGGAATTGAACAATATCAAGTTTAAGAAACAGAGGGAGAAATTTGAAACATCCCACGATGCGGAGTTACGGCTGTTTTATGCCGCCCGCCGTATTCTGAAAGAAAAACTGGACGGAAAACCCATTGCCCTGAAAGCATGGAAACAGGAATACGCACAGTTAAAAACAGAGTATGCCGAACTGTCTCCGCAGCACAAGCCACTCCGGGAGGAAGTCATACGGCTACGGCAGGTGCAGAACGCCGTAGATACCGCACTGCGCCGGAGGGAGCAGCCACAGGCAGTACAGAGAAAGAAACATGAGATGGAGCTATGATATAACCGGCAGCTTTACCGCTACCAGTATTTTTATGGAGGGAGCATTTGAATGTATTTGAAGCGGTGAAACAGTCTGTTACCACCCGGCAGGCTGCTTCATTCTATGGAATCCGGGTGGGGAGAAACGGCATGGTCTGCTGTCCATTCCACAATGACCGCACGCCCAGCATGAAAGTGGACAGCCGCTTTTACTGCTTCGGCTGCGGGGCTTCCGGGGATGTGATCGACTTTGCCGCTTTGCTGCATGGATTGGGGAAACGGGAAGCTGCGGTCAGGCTTGCGGAGGACTTCGGCGTTTCCTATGAGAAATCCGGCAATGCGCCGCCAGATAGGAAGCGTCACAACAGGTCACAGCCCCGACAAAAATCAGCGGAGCAGAGATTTCAGGAAACGGAACGGTATTGTTTCCGGGTGCTATGCGATTATCTGCGCCTGCTGGAGCATTGGAAAACAGCACACGCCCCACAGCCGCAGGATGCCATCTGGCATCCTCTTTTTGTGGAAGCGTTGCAGAGGATAAGCTACACAGAATACCTTTTAGATATTTTGTTATACGGAGAAATAGAAGAAAAAGCGGCATTGATCGCCGCACAGGGAAAGGAGGTGCTGCGGCTTGAACAGCGAATTTCAGAGCTTGCCGCCGGAAACGCAGGAAGCGGTCAAAAGGACGATGGACACAATGGAACCGGCGCAGACACCGGCAGAAATCCGGGAAACATTAGAGGGGACGCAGAAAGGCGGCGTGAAGAACAGCATCCGAAACTGCCTGACGGTGTTCCAGCGTGACCCTCTGTTTCGCGGGGCGCTGCGCCTGAACCTTTTGACGGAGCAGATTGACATTGTGAAGCCGCTGGGCTGGGAGCGCACCAGTACCACGCTGACCGACATGGACATGAACTACCTGCTTTTGTATCTGGAAGAAAA
>NZ_RCXU01000069.1:0-1927 GCF_004167315.1 Blautia sp. aa_0143 | reverse complement strand
CGTAAACTGTGCATATCTGCACATTATAAGTAAAATATATTTATTTTTTTACTAAAAAATGCTGTATCCAGCTTTATTAAAAAAGAAAATATGTTCGGCATTTTATTGTGATATTCTTAATACTATGCTATACTATATGTATGAAGGAGAATCTTATACATTACCGCACTTGTGTGTGCAATATTAATTACCATATGGTATGGTCAGTGAAATACTGGCGGAAGATATTGAATGCGGAGATTGAAGCATATCTTCAGGAGCTGGTGCAGGAGATCGCAGCGGATAAAGGTTTTACCGTCCATTTGTTTGAATGCGGGGAAGGAGACCATGTGCACTGTTTTGTGTCTGCTCCTCCCAAATTATCCATAACTGCGATCGTGAAATATCTGAAAGGGATCACCGGCAGGAAATTATTCGAACGTTTTCCGGAAATAAGAGAACAGCTTTGGAAAGGAGAGCTGTGGAACCATTCCTATTATGTGGAAACGGTCGGGTCTGTGTCGGAAGAAAATATCCGCAGATATATTGAGCATCAGAGTAAAGCTTATTGAGATCATAGAGGTGGGAAATGCTGCTGTCAAAGAAAACATCCATAAAGGTCAGTCAGGAATATGCAAACGTCATCGGACATATGTGTTATGCGGCATCCAAGCTCTGGAATGTCTGTAATTACGAACGTCAGCATTACAAAGAAATGGGAATGGAGAAATACCCGGACTGGTATTATCAGAAAAAATCCCATAGAGAGGATCTGTGGTATAAACAGCTTCCATCTCAGACAGCCCAGGAAGTCTGCAAGCTGCTGGATAAAGCATGGAAATCTTTTTACGCCTTGAAAAGATCCGGAGGGATTGAGAATCCCAGACCACCGCGGTTTAAACAGGAAAGTATCCCCATTACCTATATGCAGATGGGAATTGTACATGAATGGGACACAGAAAAAGTCCGTCTGTCCCTTCCAAAAGCATTAAAAAGATATATGGAAGAAACGTATCAGATCCATGAGAACTTTCTTTATCTTGAAAATAAGATTTTCAGGGGCATGGATCAGATCAAACAGTTGCGGATCTACCCACCGGAAAAAGGTGAATGTAAAGTTATTGTTGTTTATGAGATTTCAGAGAGGGAAGAACTTTCGCAGAATGGACACTATCTGTCAGTTGATCTGGGACTTCATAATCTTATGACATGCTATGATTCCGGGAATGGGAATACATTTATCCTGGGCAGAAGATATCTTGCATTGGAAAGATATTTTCATAAAGAGATTGCAAGGGTGCAGGCACAATGGTATGGACAGCAGTCTGTGAAGGAAATAAAACATCCAGTCACATCAAAACATATTCGCAGATTATATCAGAAAAAGCAGAACTCGGTAACGGATTATCTGCACAAGATCACAAGATACTTTGCAAAATACTGCCGTGAACAGGGAATTACCTGTGTTGTGGCAGGGGATATCCGGAATATCCGGAAAGGAAAAGACCTGGGACACAGAACAAACCAGAAGTTCCACAATCTGCCGTATAACAGGCTCTATAGCATGATGGAATATAAGCTTAAGATGTACGGGATCCGTTTTGTAAGACAGGAAGAAAGCTATACCAGCCAGTGCAGTCCGCTGTCACCAGAGGTGGAAAAAAGATATGCACAGCCATGCAACCGAAAACAAAGGGGACTGTACAGGGACAGAAACCGGAAGTATAACGCAGATGCTGTAGGTGCATATAACATCCTGAGAAAATATCTCTCCGTATCCGGAGAGAAAAAGGAACTGTCCGTAACCGGACTAAAAACGCCAGAAATAATAAAAGTAGCTGTATAGCTCTAAAGAGCAAACAGTAGTGGTGTCATGGACGCACCCTGAAAAGGCGGTATCCCGCCTTAATTCAGATGCTCTGGTAACTCAGTTGCCGAGTAGTTCACT
>NZ_RCXU01000068.1:0-2090 GCF_004167315.1 Blautia sp. aa_0143 | reverse complement strand
TATTGTCACTTCCTTTTCTTTTTGCAGATAGTATAACAGGCAAATGTCCGAGAATTGTTACAAGGACAAATATATTTATTATTTTACAGCTTTTTTCTGTGTACTGCAATTTTATATAAAGAAAGGACAGCAGTGTCAAATTGCTGTCCTTACGGCTTATTATAGCTGGTAGTGTATAAGCGTGGGTTCATCATATTTGGTGTGGTATCTTTAACTATGGGAAACTCCGTTCTCCCATTTATTCACCGCTGGAGTAGTTACTCCTAAGCGGTTTGCCATTTCCTCCTGGGTGAAACCAGACTCTTTTCTATATTTTTTTATCACATTTCCAATATTCATCCTAATTCTCTCCTGATTGAAATTTCAAAAGCTTTTGTGATTAAATCATAGCAGGATTGGAAATTGAACACAATTGAATTGTTGTTAAATAAAATTCATATTTTTTAACTGATGGGAAAGTTGATCGTGATCAGCAGTTGGTTTTTGGGCATATCCTAACAAAAGGAATCATGGAGACTGTGTTTTACGATACTTTGTATGTTTCCCTGGTCACCAATTAATTAATTATGCATACTCTAACAGAAGAAGTCTGTAAAGGAGTATCTGCATGAAAAATAAAAAATGGATTGCACTGGCGGCAGCAGTTGTGCTGGCGGTGACGGCGCTGCCAATGGGAGTATTTGCTGCGAAGAAAGACAGCACAGAAGAGAAGCTTACAAAGGTTACACTGAATGAAGTCGCACATTCAATCTTTTACGCACCGCAGTATGTGGCGATTGAGGAGGGATATTTTGCGGAGAAAGGTCTGGATCTGACGCTGGTGACGGGATTCGGAGCAGATAAAACGATGACTGCTGTGATTTCCGGTGAGGCAGATATTGGATTTATGGGCGCAGAGGCATCTGTTTATGCTTATCAGGAGGGCGCCACGGATCCTGTCGTAAATTTTGCACAGTTAACCCAGCGTGCGGGGAATTTTCTAGTGGCAAGAGAAGAGATGCCTGATTTCAAATGGGAGGATCTAAAAGGAGAGAAGGTTCTTGGCGGTCGTAAGGGCGGAATGCCGGAAATGGTATTTGAATATATACTGAAGAAAAACGGCATTGATCCGCAAAAGGATCTGACCATCGACCAGAGCATTGATTTCGGTTCCACAGCAGCAGCTTTTACCAGTGATGATTCCGCGGCATATACAGTAGAATTTGAACCATCTGCGACCATTCTGGAAAAAGAAGGAGCGGGCTATGTAGTGGCATCGCTCGGAGAGGCATCCGGATATGTACCATATACATCCTACAGTACAAAAGCAAGCTACATGAAAGAAAACCCTGAGATCATCCAGAAATTTACCGATGCACTTCAGAAGGGAATGGACTATGTGCAGAGTCATACGCCGGAGGAAATCGCAGAAGTGATCGCACCGCAGTTCAAAGAAACAGATCTTGAAACCATTACTGCCATTGTAAAACGTTATTATGACCAGGATACCTGGAAAGAAAATCTTATTTTTGAAAAAGACAGCTTTGAGCTTCTGCAGGATATCCTGGAAGATGCAGGTGAGCTGACGGATCGTACAGCGTATGAAAATCTGGTGCAGACAGAGTATGCACAGAAAGCATGTGAAAATTAAAAAATAGTTTAGAAAGTTTAAAAAAACATGGGAAAAACCTGCGGCTTTTATAAAAACCGCAGGTTTTTGTATGTAATAAAGAGGAAATAAGAAAAAAAGAAAAGTTGATTTCGGTGCATATGCGTTTCTGATACCGGCAGCAGTGATCTACCTTTCCGTAATTGTGGTACCGGTATTTTACTCACTGTTTATCCAATGCGTCGTAAAACCCCTTGTTTCCGCTATGGGGATATAAGACGCGTCCATCGAATTTATGCAAGTAATTGAAGATGGACAAAATAGTAATTGTATTAACTAATAAACCATAGTATAATATAAATATGAACACAACATATAAATCAAACAACAATGTCGTCTATTCCTGTAAATACCATGTAGTATGGTGTCCAAAGTATAGACGAAAAGTATTAATTAATGGTGTGGACGTCCGGCTGAAGGAGCTGCTCACAGAGTATGCTGC
>NZ_RCXU01000067.1:0-2119 GCF_004167315.1 Blautia sp. aa_0143 | reverse complement strand
ATATCATCAAAAGCATACTCGTTGAAGTAGGAATGAAACATAGAAGTTTATAACTTTTTATAAGTTTTCAGTAACGGATACCAGGGAGGTGAATGCGGTAAATGATGTTTTGAGGGAGTTGCTGGAGATGGTCAGGGTTGTTAAAGAGGATGGAAAGGTTACGGTGGCATATATGAAGAGTTTTGAGATTGAGCAGATGTGGATTAATAAGGGGATTGAACAGGGGATTAGTCAAGGAATCGCCCAAGGGATTGAACAGGGAATTAGCCAAGGAATCAGCCAGGGAATCACTCAAGGGATTGAACAGGGGCGGAGTGAAGAGAGGGTGAATACGTTGAGGGAGAAGGCGCGAGCGGATCGGTTGGAGAGGGAACTGAGGAAGCTGCGGAGGAGATGATGTTGTTTGGTTTTGGGAGAGTTCCTGGGTGTTTGGGCCTGGGGGCTCTTTTTTTGTGGGATGAATGGAGGGACGAACGGACAGTCTGCCAGCGGGGCGGCTGCATGGTCGTGCCTGGTGCGGTCGTTTCGCCGGGTCATACTAGGCGTCTGAGGCGCCTGTCGTGCAGGGCGCCCCATAACTCGCCATGTACGCTGATGCGTACCTGGCTCAGACAGATGGGGCTTACTCTGCGGCTTGTGGCCGCAGAGTACCTTCCCGCCAGGTGCCTCAGGTGCCAAGTATGACCAGCGGCTTACTCCGACGCACCGGGTCCCGACCAGGCAGCCGCCCTGCTGGCAGTCTGTCCGTTCTGGTTTTGGGGTGTGAGGGAGTGGTGGTTTGCCGGGAGGGGGTGGGCTATCAGCGCTGCGCTGGATGGCTGCAGGGGCTGAGTTTCCTTGTGGTGTGTTGGGAGATGGTGTGGCATCGGCGCTGCGCTGGATGTGGGTGGGGTGAGTTTTTTGGGGTTTTGTCGTGAGGGGATTGGGGATAGAGGCTGTTTTGGATAGGGTGTGGTGTTTTTGTGTAATATTTAAATTTATTTTTGGAGTATTTTGGATTATAATTATGGAAAAAGATGGTTGGCCTGATTGACTGGTTGATTGATATCCGGAGTTTTGGTGACTGTTTTGTGGGACTTGAGAGAAGAGCTTCGGATGTGTGATGATGAGGGTTGTGTGATGAGCTTCGGATGTATGCTGATGTGGCTTGAGAGAAGAGCTTCGGATGTGTGCTGATGAGGGTTGAGAGATGAGCTTCGGATGTGTGCTGATGTGGCTTGAGAGATGGGCTTCGGATGTGTGTTGATGTGGCTTGTGTGAGGGCTTCGGAGGTTTGGTGGTTTGGTTTTGAGGGCGGTCTTTTGGGGGCTGCCTGGGTTTTGGAGGAGAGTGGGTTGTATGTGTGATTATGTGGTTTTGCCGCTTTTGAATTCGTCTTTTGAGCCTGGGAGGGCTCGGGAGGTTGTTGAGGGGTTTGTGGATGTGGATTTGAGGAATATTGCGCGGGCTGAGCTTTTTTATTTTACGGGGCAGGCGGAGGAGTGTTGTGAGATCACGAGGAGGTATCTGTCCAGCAGGGTTATTGAGCTGAAGCTTTCGGCGTGTATTTTGTATGGGTATTCTAATCTGACGCTGGGGAATGTGGCGGCGGCTAAGCGGGGGATGGAGGGAATCCAGTCCTGTGTGAAGCTGGCTATGAAGAAGAAGGTTCCTAAGGATGTTTATGCGTCCTGTCTTCTGGCGGGGTATGTGGGGGCGGTTTTGCTTCATCTGCCTACGGATGGGATGCCTGCTTTTGGGGAGTACAGCAGGATGCTTCCTGAGGGACTGAGGCTTTTTGCCACGTATGTGATGGCTCACCATACTTATCTTAACGGGGAGATATGGAGTGCTTATGGGATGGGGAAGGCTGCTTTGTTTATGGCGGAGAGGTCGTATCCGATCAGTATGACGTATATCCACTGTATGATGGCGGTGTGTGCGATCAACCGAAAGCATAAGCAGGAGGCGCAGGAGGAGATGCTCCGGAGCTGGGAGCTGGCGAAGATGGATGGGTTTCTGGAGCCTTTTATTGAGCATCATGGGCTTTTGCGGGGGCTGATTGCAAATTCTGCTCGAACGGTACGCCTATTCTGAAATTAGCGGTACATCCATTCTGATTTAGCGGTATGCGTTTTCT
>NZ_RCXU01000066.1:0-2386 GCF_004167315.1 Blautia sp. aa_0143 | reverse complement strand
TTGTTAACTTCCAATTGTAGGTACAACTAAACAAAAATCCATTGCATATCAATTGTTAAAAACCTTGAAAATAAGCCAAAAACCTGCGTTTTTGATTGAAAAAATGCAGGATTTATGTTATACTATATTTAGTCGTAAATACAACTATTAAAGGGAGCGTAAATCATGTATCTTGATTACCTTGTTGATGTGCCAGAAGTAAAAGGGAAAATTACATTTAGAAACAAAGGGAATGCTCGTTACGTTTACTATGAGTATGATAGGATTTATGATCCTGATAAAAAATATACAACAGTAAAAAGAGTTACCATCGGAAAAGTTTCAGCAGATGATGAATTGAAAATGAGGCCGAATGAAAATTTTAAGAAATATTTTCCAGAAGTAGAAACACCGGAAGAACGATTAGATACTGGAAGAAGCAGCTGCTTGAAGGCAGGTGCATATATGGTCATCAGCAAGACAGTAAAAGATATGGGATTAGACAAGAAACTGGAAGAAACGCTGGGAGCTAAAGCAGCTGGTATGATCTTGGATTTTGCTTCTTATTCGATTATCACAGAAGGAAATGCAGCACAGTATTATCCGGATTATGCGTATAATCATCCGCTTTTCACACCTGATATGAAAATGTACAGCGATTCAACGATTTCAGATTTTTTCCGTTCGATAAATGAAAATCAAAGACAGAACTTTTTGGATTGTTGGAATGAGGAAAGGAATAAACGGGAAAGAATCTATATCTCCTATGATTCTACAAATAAGAACTGTGAAGCTGGAAATATCAGTATGGTAGAATTCGGAGCGGCAAAGATAGATGTAGGTCTTCCTATTTTCAACTATGCGGTTGGTTATGATCTTACCAATAGCGAGCCCTTAATGTATGAGAAATATCCAGGAAGTATCAATGACGTTTCGCAACTGCAGTTTATGGTGGAAAAGGTAAAAGGATACGGATATAAAAACATTGGATTTATTTTAGACAGAGGCTATTTCAGTAAGGAAAATCTAAGGTTTATGGATAACAATGGATTTGGATTTATCATTATGGTGAAAGGTTGCAAAGAGTTTATCAGCGAACAGGTTCGTAAGCAGAAAGGAACCTTTGAAAATGATTGGGGAAATCAGATTGCTGAATTCGGAGTATACGGAAAAACAGTTCACACGTTTGTGTATACAGCAGACACAAAGAAAAGATATGTCCATATTTATTATAGTGCTGCGAAGGCTGCAGGAGAACGGGCAAGATTGGAAGAAAGTATTCAGGAAATGCAGAGTTATCTGAAAAGATTCCAAGATACAGAGCACGAATTCGGACCATCATTCCATAAATATTTCCATCTGCATTACAATAAAGATACAGGCCACTTTGTTTACGGAGAGCCAAAGTTACAAGTGATTCGAGATGAACTGGATCTGTGTGGTTATTTTGCAATTATCTCATCTGAAAAAATGGATGCGAAAAAAGCAATCACCTTATATAAGAATAGAGATGCGTCGGAAAAAGTATTTCGTGCAGATAAATCTTACCTGGGTAATAACTGTCTGCGAGTTGCTTCTGAGGAAGCTGCATCAAATAAAATATTTATTGGATTTATTGCCTTGATTATCCGATGTAAGTTGTATACAGCATTAAAGGATAAAGCAGCTGAAATGCTTAAGAAACCGAATTATCTTACTGTTCCGGCAGCAATTCGGGAACTTGAGAAAATCGAAATGACAAGACAACTGGATAAGATATACCGCTTGGATCATGCAGTGTCAAAAACACAAAAAGTTGTGCTGAGTGCATTTGGAATTAGCGCAGAGCAGGTGAAATATAAAGCGAATTACATTAGTGAAAATTTAAGAGGAAAATAAAAATGGCAAGGAATATCAGTAAAGAAAGTTTAGAGCAGAAAATAGCGAAAATAGAAAAGGCAATTATCAAGAACCGTGAGCAGTACGATCGGCTGACGGCAGAGTTGGAGGATCTTCACAAAAAACAGAAAGCAATACAAAGCGAAGAGTTATTGAAAGCGATCGAAGGAAGTAGCAAGAGCTATGAGGAAATCTTAGATTTTATTCAAGGGAAAGAAAAAAGGTGAATAGGCATGGACGAATACTCTAGAATTATAATTGAAGAATACTGTATGAATCATCCGAAAACAAAAAAGGCTGTTTTTCTATGGGAGCTGGTTCACATGTCATATGATGTTGCATGTGAACCAGCCCCTTGGCAATTGATGCAACTATCACAATTAATATCAAGAGAAAGAAATCCGGAATTGAGAGAAGCACTGGAAGACTTGGACGAGTTTATGAATGGATACTAAATAGTGTGTTTTTGATCTGTACCGGTTACATCAGGAGAAGCTCGATTTAGTTGTAAAATTTCTGGAAGTTAACA
>NZ_RCXU01000065.1:0-2542 GCF_004167315.1 Blautia sp. aa_0143 | reverse complement strand
ACAAATTCTTTAGGTTAGAATCGATGATGGGGTAAACGAAAAAGCAGTTTTGACATTTCAGTGAACTGCCCCTTCGTTTACTCCATTTTCGATTTGACCTAATTGAACAAAGTGAGCGTCCGAGTAGATACTACCTATGGACTTTTAATCTTTTGTTCTTATCCATGATTATACAGGATTTCCTATGCAGACGCTACAGAAATCAAGGATTTTCAGATAAATAGATACAACAATAAAACCTCAGGATTTTGAGGCTTAAAAAACATATAAAAGATTTGGATTTTAACACCTTTGCGGTATTCTCAGTTGTGGTTTTCCAAGATGTCCACCGCAGGATTTACATACACAGATGTTTATCCTGTATAGCTGTTTCAGTATTTCCGGCATTTCCTTATCCCTGAGCTTTGAAAGATATTTTTTGCATCCGAGAAGATTCCGGCATAAAGTGAGTTTTTTGTGTTTGCTGCGGGAACATAGAAGTCCATAATGCCGGATCCTGACAAAACGTCTGGGGGGCACATGCATCAGAAAACGCCGTATAAATTCAATGCCGGAAATGGTCAGTTCCTTCCATTGTCCTTCTTTCCGGTAATCCTTAACAGAAAAAGTAACATTTTCATCATCCATATGGATGATGCGGTGATTGCTGATAGCGATCCTATGGGTATACTTTCCAAGGTAATCAATCACAGATTGTGCACCGTTAAAAGTTTTCTTACAGTAAGGAACCCATTCTGTGTCGTAACAGGAATCTATAAGTTCTTTGAATTCATAATGATTACGGTATTTTTCTGCTGTTCCATGAAACTCAAGCTGATCTGTATTCCAGAGATTTTTCAGTTCATCCATATATTTCCCACGAAATACTTTGGAGATAGCCCATATAGGGAGAAAAAACTCCGTACCATTATCTTTCCACTCATTTTTCGGTGTCAGTCCACCGCCGAGCAGTATCATATGAATGTGAGGGTGGAAGTTCATTTCAGAGCCCCATGTATGAAGGATGCAGATATAACCAACGGAAGCTCCAAGGTGCTTTGGGTCTGATGTAAGTTCTTGAATGGTAGCAGAGGCTGCATGATAGAGCGTGTCATATAACAGTTTCTGATTACTGTAAATGACTGGGTTCAGAATATCAGGGACTGTAAACACCAGATGGAAATAAGGTGCATCAAGTACATCTTCCCTGCGGGCATCCATCCACATTTCCTTTGGGACTGCCTGACACATGGGACAACAGCGGTTACGGCAGGAATTATAATGGATCTGGACAGCACCACAGTCTTCACATACACTGATATTTGCACCATAAGCTCCTGTTTTACAGTTCAAGATGTTCCGGGCAGTTTTTGCCTGTTCCGGGGATGGAGAATACTTTTCAAGGTATGCTGTATAAAAATGTCGAAAAATATCCTGGACAGTGGGTTTATTCATGGTCAGCACCATCTTTCCTGTCAAAAGGGCTTTGAATGCCCATGAGGGATTTGTTGCTGACATGAAGATAAACTTCCGTAGATTTCGGATCACGGTGTCCAAGCAGTGCTTGAATGTTATGCCGTTCTATGCCCTGTTCCATCAGATGGGTTGCAAAGCTATGGCGGAGACAGTGAGGGGTTGCTGCCTTTGGAAGTTCTGTATCAGCTACTGCCCGTCGCATTACCTGTTCCAGAGTACTGACTGTTAGATAATTACCGGTAAATTTATTCGGAAACAGGATGCCACGGGGACGACCTTTCTCAAACCAGTATTGTGTAAGGATATCCAGACAACGTTTGGAGAGAATGGTATAACGGTCCATTCTATTCTTGGTATCCCGGACATGGATCTGCATATTTGAACGGGAGATATCGTCATAATGAAGATGGATCACTTCAGAAACTCTCATACCTGAGGAATACATGACTGCGAACATAGCCTTATATTTGATATCATCAACAGCATCTAACAGGCGGTCAATCTCAGAGGCAGTCAGTACAGTAGGAAGCTTATGTTCTAGGATCATACGAGGAACTGTGATGTCATCCCAAAGGATATGCAGGACATTTCGATAGAAAAAACGGATGGCAGAATTGTAAAGATTCAGAGTTGTGGCTTTCAGTCCTTCCTCTTTTTTCGCAAGCAAAAAAACCCTGACATCCTGACAGGTAAGTTCTTTGGGATTCTTATTCTGATATTTCAGAAAGTAAGAAACATAGTTTTTATAGCAACTGATGGAACGATCTTTGAGGTTACGGATTTTCCCGGCTTCCTCAAGCTGTTCTAAATATTTTTCATACATAATAAAATCCTCCATATAAAATCAGTAGTTATCAGAAACACTGCTTTATACGGAGGAGCATTGGGGTCATAAAACCGCTTGCCAACCAAGTGGAAGGGTGGTATTCTTTTCATAGGCAGTGGAGAGGTCGATCCTGTTTGATTGTTATTTTGTGGTGATTTAACAATACTACTTTTAGGACTTGCTTTCCACTGTTTTGTTATAGAAAACAGAAAATCGCTATGCCACAGCCTCGGCAGGCCATCGCGTAGCGATTTTGTTCAA
>NZ_RCXU01000064.1:0-2571 GCF_004167315.1 Blautia sp. aa_0143 | reverse complement strand
TGCAAATTCTGCTCGAACGGTACGCCTATTCTGAAATTAGCGGTACATCCATTCTGATTTAGCGGTATGCGTTTTCTGCTCAAAGCGGTACGTTTTTCCTTTATTATTGTGATGTAACTATTATTCATCACAGTGCAAAGGAGGAACTATTATGCACGACTACAATACTATTCTTGGAGTCATAGAACTTCGACTCAGTAAAGTCAGTTATGACGCCGTACAAAAACGTTACCGGATTGGACGAAGCGGGATTGCATTAATCATGAACCGTTACAATGATTCAGGATTATCACTGGATGATCTTCGACAAATGCCAGCTTCAAAGGTGGTTGATCTCATCTATCCAAAAGAAAACCTTCGACATAAGGATATTCCATTACCTGATTTTGAAAAAATACATGAGCAGATGATCCAAATGGGAAAACATGCCGACTTGAGCTTTCTATGGATTGATTATAAAAAAGAGCATCCCAACGGTTACCAGCTTGCTCAGTTTTATAAGCTGTATCGTGATTTCCTGGTAGATACATATGGTACTTCAAAAACATCTATGCCTGTAGAGCGGATCCCTGGTGAAAAGATGTATATCGACTGGGTAGGCGACCAGCCGGAACTGCTACTGGACACAACTACTGGCGAACTTCGAAAAGTTCATATTTTTACGACTACACTTGGTTTTAGCAGTCTTGTTTATGCAGAGATCTTTCTGGATGAGAAACTTCCACATTTTATTGCTGGCACAGTACATGCACTGTCTTATTATGGGGCTGTTCCTAAATATCTTGTCCCAGACAATCTGAAAACAGCCGTTACCAGGCATAGCAAAGATGAACTTGTGCTGCAGGCAGCTTTTTCAGATCTGGAAACTTTCTATGATACGATTATTCTGCCTCCACCGCCAAGGAAACCGAAAGGCAAACCAACAGTTGAAAATCATGTGCGTTTCTTGGAGACGCATCTGGTAGAAGAATTAAAGAAAGATACTTATACCTCTCTGGAAGCTCTGAATGCTGCGGTCAAAAAGATCGTAGCGGACATCAACCAGCGTCCTTTCCAGAAAAAATCTGACATTCGGAAATCCCGCATGAATGGATTCGAAAAGTACGACAAACCGCGTATGAACCAGCTTCCAGGCGAAAGTTATACACTTTGTGATTATAAATACTTTCTTAAAGTTCCAGATAATTACCACCTTGAGTATGATGCCCACTACTATTCTGTATTGTATACCTACAAAGGGAAGTCTGCAATTCTTAAGGCTACAATGACGGAGATACGGATCTGTGATGAGTATAACCGGCTGATCTGCCGCCATCCAAGATCTTACCGTGATTTTCCTCTTTACATTACAGATGACAATCATATGCCTCCAGAACACCTGTATTACAAAGAAGTGAATGCACATGACGGAGCTTATTACAGACGGTGGGCATCTGTTTATGGAGAATCTATGGTAACTCTTATTGACAGGATACTCCGCAGTTCCAAGCATGAGGAACAGGCATACAACAGCTGTGCCGGTGTGCTCCATTCCTGTAAAGATGTTCCTCACAGGCTGGTTCAGGAGGCTGCTGAGAAATGCGTAGAAGCCAATGCCTGCAAGTATTCTTATTTCAAGAAAGTACTTAGCATGGTTCAAAATAATCATTCCAGCAGCGCTATAAACGGAACCGGAAAACTTCCTTCCCATACAAACATCCGTGGAAAGGAGGCATACAAATGAGTTCATCCCATGACATTACATTAACACCTCAGGAACAGGCTCTGATCATGCGTCTGAAAAGTTTCCGTGTTCCAGAAATGGCACATATCCTGGAAGAACAGTTGAAAGATCCCAATGCAGATCTAAACACTTTTTTGGAACGCATGACAGCAATGGTTGATGCAGAGTGGCAGGCGCGGGCAGATAAACGTTTTAATCGTCTGATGAAAGAAGCGCATCTGCGATACCCGGCGGCAGATCTTGACGAAACTATTTACCGTCCAGAACGTCAGCTTGATACCCAGACAATAGAGCGACTGAGTACCTGCCACTGGATAGAGGAAGGAAAGAATCTCATTGTAACAGGATCTTCCGCCAGTGGAAAAACTTATCTAATCAATGCTTTTTGTGTAACTGCAATGAAGCAGTCTAAGAGTGTAAAGTATATAAAAGCGAACACTCTTATGAGCGAAATGGAACAGGCACGTATCAAATCCACAAATCTGGATTACCTGAATAAGCTGACCAAGCTGGATCTTCTTGTGATCGATGATTTTGGCCTTATGGATCTCGATCTTGATAAATGCCGGGATCTTTTTGAAGTCCTTGACACCAGGGATGGAAGAAAATCAACTGTAGTCATCTCACAGTTTCCAGTCAGTACATGGTTTGATATGTTTGCTGATAATACCTACGCTGATGCGTGCCTTACACGAATCACAGATAAACATCATACATATCGTCTGGAGATGAACGGTATAAATATGCGTGAAACAGAATGATATCATCTAGCGGTACTTCGTACCGTTAAAAATGGAATAGCAGTTCCGCAGTAGCGGAACTGGCATTCCGTTTAAGCATAATTTGCA
>NZ_RCXU01000063.1:0-3148 GCF_004167315.1 Blautia sp. aa_0143 | reverse complement strand
TATGAAGCCTTGAAACTGTTCCTGATGGGAGCCATCCGGCGGGTATTCAGACCGGGGAGCAAGTTTGAGGTCATGCTCTGTCTGGTTGGTGGTCAGGGAGCCGGGAAATCTACCTTTTTCCGGCTGCTGGCAGGCAGGGACGAATGGTTTTCAGACGATTTGAAAAAGCTGGACGATGAAAATGTGTACCGCAAGCTGCAAGGGCATTGGATTATCGAGATGTCGGAGATGATTGCCACAGCCAACGCCAAGAGTATTGAGGAAATCAAGTCATTCTTAAGCCGCCAGAAAGAAACCTACAAAGTGCCGTATGAGACACATCCGGCAGACCGGCTGCGGCAATGTGTATTTGGAGGGACGACCAACCGGCAGGACTTTTTGCCCCGTGATCGCACCGGCAACCGGCGCTTTCTCCCCGTGACGGTGTACCCGGAACGGGCGGAGGTTCACATACTGGACGATGAAGCGGCGGCGAGGGCGTATATCGAACAGATGTGGGCGGAAGCCATGACGGTTTACCGCAGTGGGAAGTATAAGCTGTCATTCAGCATAGAAATGAACCGATACCTGAACGCCCATCAGCAGGACTTCATGCAGGAGGACACACAGGCTGGCATGATCTACGCCTATTTGGAGGACTACACCGGTGACAGGGTATGCTCCAAGCAGCTTTATGAGGAAGCGCTGGGGAACTTAAATTCCCCGGCAGACTGGGAGACACGGGCAATCTGCGAGATTATGAATACCGGCATTGCGGGCGGCATCATACAGGGCTGGGTAGCCTACAAAAGCCCGAAGCGGTATAAGAAATACGGTTCTCAAAAAGGCTGGGAGCGTGTCAACCAAGACCCGCCGGAGGGGGACGGTTTTCAGGAAATCACGGAAGAAGAAGCCCGGCAAATGGAACTGCCATTCTGAAAAGCCACCGGTTGACAGTTTGGTTGACGCTTTGGTTGACAGCCGGTTGACGGGGAAAAGCCTGATATTTGGGGCATTTCTCTCCTTTGTCAACCATGTCAACCAAGAAATCAAAGAAAAAGTAAAAAGTAATCATAGAGCGCCTATGGATTGTTTTCAAAGTCTTTTCTGCCGGTTGACACGGTTTGGTTGACACGGAGACAGTCTGCGGCTGTACACCTGTCTGACATTCCCTTGTCGGGCATATTTCATTTATGGAGGTAACTGCCTATGGCAAAAAGCAAAAACGAGAGCAATAACAAAAGCAGCGGCACCCTGCTTACCGAAAAAGACGGCACCCAGTATTTTGTCATGGGGAAAGTCCGTATCAAGGTATCGGAGCATTTCGCACAGGATGGGAAGCCGCTTGACAGCCTGCTGGAAGATGTGATCAAGCACGCTGCCGCCGCTTCCTGAAAAAATACGGAATAACGACTGTCAATCAGCCCACGCTTATGATATACTTGTACCAGCGAGTATTGTATAAGCGTGGGTTGTTTCTTTTAGAAGGAGGATTTTTAACCGTGAAACAACCATACAATACAACGATTTATAACACTGCACTATATTTGAGATTGAGCCGTGACGATGAATTACAGGGGGAAAGCGGCAGTATCCAGACCCAGCGCATGATGCTTAGACAGTATGCCGCAGAGCATGGGCTGACCGTTGTAGACGAGTACATTGACGACGGATGGAGTGGGACAAATTTCGAGCGTCCAAGTTTCCAAAGGATGATTGATGACATCGAAGACGGGAAAATCAACTGCGTTGTCACAAAGGACTTATCCCGTCTGGGAAGAAACTATATCCTGACCGGTCAGTACACGGAAATCTATTTCCCCAGCAAGGGAGTACGCTACATTGCCATCAATGACAATGTGGACACCATCAACGGAGAAAGCGAGCTTGCACCGTTCTTAAACATCCTGAATGAAATGCACGCCCGACAGACCAGCAAAAAGGTCAAGGCTGCCATGCACACAAGATTTGCCAATGGCGCACACTATGGAGCCTATGCACCGCTGGGCTATGTAAAAGACCCGGACAAAAAAGGTCATCTTCTGATCGACCCGGAAACACGCTGGATTGTAGAGAAGATTTTTGACCTTGCTGTACACGGGCGTGGAGCCGCCAGCATTACACGGATTCTGGTGGAGGAAAAAGTACCTACCCCCGGCTGGCTGAACTATGAAAGATACGGGACTTTCGCCAATATCTACGCCGGTGCGCCCGCAGAAAAAGCCTATGCGTGGACGATAGCACAGGTCAAGAGCATTTTGAAAGAGGAAACCTACATCGGTCACAGCATTCACAACAAGCAGAGCAACATTTCATTCAAGAACAAGAAAAAGGTGCGGAAGCCGCAGGAAGAATGGTATCGTGTGGAAAATACCCACGAAGCCATCATTTCTGAAGAAGTGTTCCAAAAAGTTCAGGAGCTGATTGCAAGCAGACGCAGGAAACGCAGAAACGGTACGACACAGATTTTCGCAGGATTGATAAAATGTGCAGACTGCGGATGGTCTTTAGCCTATGGGGAAAACAAGCAGAATAAGAACCCATACGGGTACTACCATTGCAGCAAGAACGGGCAGGGATTACGCCAGTGTTCCATGCACTATATCCGCTATGATGTACTGTATGCCTATGTGCTTGCAAGACTGCAATACTGGTCTATGCTGGCACAGAAAGACGAGGACAAGCTGCTGAAACGCCTGCTCAATGCCAGCGACAGGGAAAGAAACTCTGCGAAGAAAAAGCAGGCTGCGGAGCTGAAAAAGGCAGAGAAGCGTAAAGCCGAGGTTGACGGGCTGTTTGCTAAAATGTATGAGGACTGGTCTGCCGGACGCATAACCGAGTATAACTTCAATATGCTGTCCGAGAAGTACCAGAACGAGCAAAAGGAGCTTGAAACAAAAATAAGACAGCTTCACGAAACGATGGAAGCCGCCGTACAGACCGCAGCGGATGCTGAAAAGTGGATTGCCCTGATGAAACAGTATGTCAACCCCGTGGAGCTGACCGCCGAACTTCTGAACACTCTAATTGAAAAAATAACCGTCCACGAAGCTGTCAAGGGCGAGGACGGAAGCCGTGAGCAGGAAGTAGAAATCTACTACCGCTTCATCGGCAAAATCGACTGACCTTTCTTTTTTACCCAACAATATCTTTAATTAAGGGAGACGGG
>NZ_RCXU01000062.1:0-4107 GCF_004167315.1 Blautia sp. aa_0143 | reverse complement strand
TGGAACAGCTATCTGCTTGCCAGAGAACCCCGTGACCGTAACGCTGCCTGTGACCGCTTCATGGATAAAATGAGCAGCCTGACCGGGGTATTCCATAACGAAGCCATGAGCTTTGACAGGGAGACAGGAAAACCGAAACATTTTCAAGCTGGCAGCCTTTATTTCAAAGGCGCACCGTCAGAAGATACCCGGCTTGACCTCTGGTTTCCGGACAACCGGCGCACAGAAGAATGTGTGTCTGCCTATGCGTCCCTCTACCCGTTGATTACCTATTATCTGAACCGGCTGAATGACTGGGGGCTTTGCTTCCGGCAGTGCAAGGTCTGTGGGAAATATTTTCTGGCAAAGAGCCAGCGGTATGAACTGTGCAGCGACAAGTGCCGAAAAGCACAGGCGCTTCAAAACAAGCGGGAATTTGACGAAAGGGCAAGAGAAAATAACTATGACCTGCTTTATAAAAATGAATGCCAGAACTGGCGCAACAAAATAAACCGGGTAAAAAATACCGCAGGCTTTCCGGCTGACCGTCTGGAAAAAATACAGGCTGCCTTTTCCGACTTTAAGAAAGAAGCCTTGCAGAGAAAAAAGGCTGTAAAAATAGGAACAGCCAGCCCGAAAGAATTTACGGACTGGCTGTATCAGCAGAGTAATGTAATTGTGGAGCTGACGGATTATTAAAACTTAGCCTATCGTTCTAATGCGCTCTATAATTGAGTGCTGTTGCAAAGATTTCTTTTGATATACTGATACTACATGATAGACCATCACAACCGCAGCAAAGTATAAAAGCACAAAAAGAACTGGGAAGTGATATTCAAAGTATGAAAGTCCGGGAATTTTTGATATTTGGGTACAAAGCAGCAATCCGATTGGTATGCCTAAAATGCAGCTTCCTATAAAACTTCCAACCAGATAGATGAAACTTTCCGACTGCTGTACTTTTCGCAACTGCAATTTTGTCATACCTGTAGCTTCCAGTAGTGCATAGTCGTGTCTTCTGGCAATGGCATTTGTAATGCTGGTATTCAGCATATTTATAAATGAAAACAGACTAATAAGCACCACCAAAACTGTAATGATGACTTTCGCATTATGGAAGTAATCTTCCAATGCCATAACATCATCAGCCAAAACAGACACATCAACTCTGTCGTCATCTATAAAAATTTCTTTGATTATCTCTGTTGCTACGTCTTTTCCGTTATCATCCAAACAAATATACCATGCAAGCGTACAATTCATTTCTGACAGTGATTTCATATTTTCACCACTTGTATAAATAACAAGCCCAGTATCGCTGTTTTCTACAAATCCGCTTACAACTAACTCCACTTCTTTTTGACCATATCCTGTATCTATGATATACGGCAGATAATCTCCAACTTGAAGCTGCATATTCAGTTTCTGATAATAAGGAGACTGTCTATTGATAGCAACAGGAATTGCTCCATTCTGTAATTCATGACTTGGTTGCATACCCTCAACAATTTCATTTTTAAATGTTTCTGGATTTACAGCATTTTCAATGGACAGTTCAAATTTTTCCCCCTCTGAATTTGTCAGAATGCCGTCCAGCATATACAATTCATAAACATCTTTTACACCTGAAATGTTATACAATTTTTGCTTTTTTTCTTCTGTAAATGGTGTAGATTTCATTAAATCATAGGTGGATTCTTCATCAGCCGTTGAATTTAGTAGTACAAATACATCACTATTTCCCTGGTAAGGTTGTGACGCAAGTCTTTCGGGATTTATCGCATTCAATATTGAAAAAACACCGAACATTAAAATCCCACTCATAATGAGAGATAAAAATGTATAGGCAGCTTTCTTTCTATTGGCTCTACAATACATCCACCCGATTCTTATAGGCGTAAGTTTACGCTTTGCCCCAACACTTCTAAAATAGTTTGTTGCCTGTGTATGTTGTGCTTCTATTGGTGATGTAGATGCAGCCATTTTCGCTGGTGCTTGAAAAGCCAAAGCTGTGATAATCCAAATAAATATGCCGGAGATTACCGCACATACAATGCTTGGTATCCAGTAAAAATGAAGTGGTAAAACTATGTTTACCAGAAAACCGATGACTGTTCCCAACACAATGCAAGGTTTTGCTATTTTGTCACGTTCTTTCTTGACCACTGATTTAATTTGCTGGTATGTTGCGCCGATTGCCCGTAATTGTGCAAATTCATGTACTCGTTGCAGTACAGATACATAAAGAATATTTTTGACAGCCAGCCCTGCCGTACAAAGAAGTACAATAACAATTCCTAAAACAGTTCCTACTGCTTCAGTTGTATTATTTACATGGGCGATCTGCTGCGTACTAAGCGTTGCATTGCACAAAAGAATACCAGAAAAGCTCAACAGAAATGCCGCAATCAAGATGATAACTCTGATTAGAAATGTCCTATTCTTTTCAGAGAATACACTCTTTTCAGCAATCCTTTTCTCTATTCTCTCTGTATCATTTTCAAAAGGATAATTCATAATTCCCACCTCCTTTAACCTACAATTTTGCCATCCTCAATCCGCACAATGCGGTCTGCGAGCTGGGCAATCTCGTTATTGTGAGTAATCATTACAATGGTCTGATTAAATTCTCCGCTGGTACGTTTCAAAAGCCCTAACACATCTGCACCGGTCTTGCTGTCGAGATTTCCAGTCGGTTCGTCAGCAAGGACAATCGCCGGCTTTGTAATTAAAGCTCGTGCAATCGCTACACGCTGCTGTTGACCGCCTGAAAGATTGTTTGGCATATTTTCCAGCTTATCTTCTAAAGCCAGCATATACACAACTTCGTCCATAAATTTCTTATCTACGGTATCACCATCCAATTCCACAGGCAGGGCGATGTTTTCATATACATTCAAAATCGGAACCAGATTGTAGTTTTGGAAAATAAACCCTATGTTACGACGGCGGAAAATTGTCAATTCATCATCATTCTTTTTCGCAAGTTCTTCCCCCCGTACAATCACGCTGCCGGAAGTGGGGGTATCAAGTCCTCCCATCATGTGGAGTAACGTAGACTTGCCGCTGCCGGAAGTTCCAACTACGGCAACAAATTCTCCCTGTTCCACAGTAAAATTTACACCATCAAGGGCACGAGTGATGTTTGGTTCTGTGCCGTAATACTTCTTTAAGTCGATTGTTTGTAAAATGCTCATATTCAAATGCTCCTTTCAAGGCTTTCTACCTGTTGATGAAGTCATTGTAAACCACAAATGTTACACAAATGTCCGAGGTAGGAAAAATTTTTATCGAAAATCGAGATGAAATGTTACAACGCTCGGACATTTCAAAAAAAGTGGCTGTATCTTACCTTACAGGAAGCATAATAGAAAATTCTGAGCCTTGCCCCAGCTCTGAAACGACCTTGATATAGCCCCCTTGCCTTGTTACAATCTCACGAGCCAAATACAAACCTATTCCCACACCCTGTTGATCGTGTACTTCTTCCTCACGATAGAAGCGCCGAAAGATGGCAGCCTGATTGCTTTCTGAAATGCCCCTGCCGGTGTCGGTCACTTTGACCTCTACGTACATTTCCCACTGAACCACTGATACAGAAATCTTTCCACCTGACGGAGTGTATTTTACTGCATTGTCCAGCAGATTGAAAAGGGCTTCGCTTGTCCACTTGCTGTCATGGGAGATTATCAAATTTTCCGGGCAATCCACGGATACAGCAATTTCTTTTTTCTCTGCGGCATATACAATACTGCTCATAGCTTGTGCAAGCGTATGGAATAAGCTGCTGTCTTTCTTTTCTAATCGTATTGCTCCGGTTTCTAACCGGGATGTTTTAACCAGTGCTTGGAACAGAAAATCCAGTTTATCAGTCTGACTGCGTATGCCTTGCAAAAAGTCCATCCGTTCTTCTTCTGAAACAGGCTTTGTTAAAAGTGTGTCCGTTACCATTTGCAAATTGCTGACAGGCGTTTTGACTTGATGCGAAATATCAGAAATCAGCATTTGAAGCTCCTGTCGTTCCATGTCTACCTTGTGCCGATTTTCCTGCATAATCTCATACAACCGGATTAAGCGGTGGTTGATACGGGCAAAAAGAGTTTCACTATCATTTGACTTTTGTAATTC
>NZ_RCXU01000061.1:0-4285 GCF_004167315.1 Blautia sp. aa_0143 | reverse complement strand
TTACGGCATGGGGTATCAATGGACGGGAGGCGAGGCGAAATGAAGTTTAAGAACCTCTCGGTAAAGCGGCTGTTTGGTCGGGTGGCAATAGGGCTTGTCCTCTCCATGTCCGGGATCACCATAGCCCTGTTTCTTGTGACAAAACAGATTGCGGTGCTGCTGACTGGCGGGGCGCTGCTGCTGTGCGCCCTTGTGGGGATTTTTGTACTGACGCAGGCGTTTGGAAAGCGGCTGTCACAGTTTACCGCTGACCTGTGCCAGACCTTAGACCACATGATCGCCGGGAATGAAGCGCCCCAGCGCCCAGAGGACAGCGAAACCCAGCTTGCCAGAATCGGACATCGGCTGGCAAGGCTTTACCAGATCATGCAGGAGAACCGCCGCCGGGTGGACGAGGAACGGCAGGAGTTGCAGACTCTTGTATCAGATATTTCCCATCAGGTGAAAACGCCGGTAAGCAATCTGAAAATGGCGACGGACACCCTGCTGGAAAAGCCTATGACCGAGGCAGAGCGCACCGACTTTATCCGGGGAATCCGCAGCCAGACGGATAAGCTGGACTTTCTCTTTCAGGCTCTTGTGAAAACCTCCCGGCTGGAAACGGGCGTGATCCAGTTGGATAAGAAGCCGGGCCGCCTCTTTGATACCGTGGCGCAGGCCATGAGTGGGATCGTGTATGCAGCGGAGAAAAAGGAAATTGCCGTGTCCGTGGACTGCCCGGAGGATTTGACCGTTTCCCATGACAGCAAGTGGACATCCGAAGCCCTTTTTAACCTGCTGGACAATGCGGTGAAGTACACCCCGGCAGGCGGGAAAATCGCTGTGTCGGTGGTGCAGTGGGAAATGTATGTGGAGATCAAAGTGACCGACACCGGCAAAGGCATTTCCGAAAGTAATCAGGCTGCTATCTTCCGGCGCTTTTATCGTGAGGAAGAAGTACACGAACAGCAGGGCGTGGGCATTGGACTGTATCTGGCCCGCGAGATCGTAACGCGGCAAGGCGGCTATATCAAAGTGGTTTCAGAGCCGGGCAAGGGCTCGGAATTTTCCATTATGCTGCCGACAAAATAGAATGCGGCGGACGGCCATTTCCGGCTGCCCGCCGTAAATTTTTTTTGAAATGTCCGAGCGTTGTAACATTTCACCCCGATTTTCAATGAAATTTTTGGGCCGCTGTAACATTTCGCGGACATTTAGGTTTTACAATACCCTTATCAAATATGGAGGTGATACAACTATGACATGGCCTTTTGAAAATGACACCAGCGCCATTACAAAGAAGCTGGCGCAAAGAAGCTTCAAAGCCAACAAATTACGAAATATTGTTGCTGTAATAGCAATCGTTTTAACATCAATGCTTTTTACTTCTGTAACGACTTTATGTGTTGGAGCGATCCAGTCTATACAGACAACTATTTTGCAAATTAGGGGAACCAGCCCGTCCACTGGTACATCTGTAAATTGGATTGCCATAATAGCAGCCCTGTTTTTTATTATGATTTTTGTAATAACGGGCTATTTGCTCATTCGCAATATTTTTGAGATTTCTGTTGTTCAAGAAATAAAGAAATATGGCTTATTAAGAACAATCGGAACAACGGAGAAGCAAATCAAGCGAATTGTTTATAAGCAAGCATTTTGGCTGTCTATAATTGCTATATCTATTGGGTTGATTTTAGGATATATAGTAGGAATACTTATGCTTCCGTGGATTCTTAATTTTATGAAAGGCGAGTATCACAATCTTTCTGTGAACTTGAGTTTTAATCCTATTATTTTTGTCGTTGCCGGGATATTTAGTGCGATTACTGTTTGGGTGAGTATAAAGAAACCATTCAAAATTGCAGCTACGATTTCGCCCATTGAGGCAACTAGATACTATGAAAAAGACAATTATCATAGTGCCAACAAGAATCGTCTTTCGTTTAAGAATAGAATAACAGAAATGGCATGGAGAAATTTAAGAAGAAATTCAAAGCGTACCATATTTATCGTCTTATCCATGATACTCTGCATTATTCTCCTAAACAGTGCAATCGCAATCGGAAATAGTGTTGATGTTAAAAAATATGTATCTTCTGTTACCTCATTTGATTTTGTTGTGGCAAGCCCAAACACATTTTCTAATGTGCAAGGTTTTCGATTTAAAGATGATTCTGTTAGTAATGAAATCATATCTGATATTGAAAATAATATTCCTGTGCTGAACGGAAGTCGAATTTATAAAAACACTTTGGATGATGTCAGTGTTACTTATGATTATGGTAGTTTGGTCACGGAAGTATTAGACGAATACACAGAAGATAATCACCTTATACGAAGTGGTATGGTTGATGGCAGAACTTATCCAGTAAAACTCGGTGTTGATTATCGACCTCTTTGCAATATTTACGGGGTAGAAAAATCAATACTTCCTAAATTGAATTTCATTGAGGGAGAAACAGATATACAGCAACTAACCTCATATTTGGAAAGTGGAAACTATGTTATAGAAATTTCAGCGATCAACCCAAATGAATCTCCTGAATTTCTTTGTCCGCTCAATCAGGAAGTTACCATTTACAAAGATGGATTGCCTTATAAAACGGTTTCGGTAATTGCGCGTGCAGTGGTTGATTTTTCATTGGTAGAATCTCCGGGTAAGAATGTTGGCTACACTGATGTTGGCGGCGATTGTCCTATTTTCTATATGAGTAATGAGATGTTTGTGGAATTGTATAACAATCCAGCCATAATGAGTTATGTGTTTGATGTGGAAAAAGAACACTTTTTGCCAGCGACCGAGTACATCAATTCTTTGCCTACCGTTGAATACGCATCGTCTGAAACATTGGCACAAACTATGAATGGATTAAAACAAACTATTTTTATCATAGGTGGCCTTATTGGGTTTCTATTAGGAAGTATCGGGCTTGTGAATTTTTCCAACATCATTATAACGGGCATTATAAACCGGCAACGGGAATTTGCTACATTAGAGAGCATCGGAATGACGAAAAAACAAATTAACAAATTGACCGTATTGGAGGGATTGTTTTACGCATTTCTGATTTGTGTAATGGGTTTACCTCTCTCTCTTATTGTTGCAAATACAATTCTTCCTACTTTCTTTAATCAACCTGACTTATGGCTGTTTACAATACAGCCTACGATTTTCCCGTTGATATTAGAGGGAATTGTTATTTGCGTTGTGGCGATTATAGTTCCTCATGTTTCGTTTCGCTATTTTAGAAAAACAAGTATTGTAGCTCGATTAAGGGTAGTTGAATAATAATTTTGAAATGTCCGAGCGTTGTAGCATTTCACCCCCGATTTTCAATGAAATTTTTTGGCCGCTGTAACATTTCGCGGACATTTGGGTTTTACAATAGCCTTATCAACAGGCAGAAAGCCTTGAAAGGAGTTTTGAGTATGAGCGTTTTACAGGCGATTGATCTGAAAAAGTATTACGGCACAGAGCCGAACATTACCCGCGCCCTTGACGGTGTGAACTTCTCCGTGGAGGACGGCGAGTTTGTGGCCGTTGTGGGAACATCCGGCAGCGGCAAGTCCACCCTGCTTCACATGATGGGCGGGCTGGACACTCCCACCAGCGGAACCGTGATCGTCCGGGGCGAAGAACTGGCAAAGAAGAACGATGAACAGCTTACCATCTTTCGCCGCCGCAACATCGGCTTTATCTTCCAGAACTATAACCTTGTTCCTATTCTGAATGTGTATGAGAACATCGTCCTGCCGGTGGAGCTGGACGGGGACACGGTGGATCAGAAGTTTTTGGACGAGATCGTTCATCTGCTGGGGCTGGAAGATAAACTGAAAAACATGCCGAACAATCTTTCCGGCGGACAGCAGCAGCGTGTGGCTATCGCACGCGCCCTGATTACCAAACCGGCTATTGTGCTGGCCGACGAGCCGACCGGCAACCTTGACAGCAAGACCAGCGCCGAGGTGCTGGGGCTTATCAAGCGCACCAGTGCAGAGTTCCGGCAAACTGTTGTGATGATTACCCACAATGACGACATAGCCCGTCTTGCAGATCGGATTGTCCGCATTGAGGACGGCAAGATTGTGGAGTAAGGAGGTGGCAGGCTATGACATGGCCTTTTGAGAATGATACCAGCGCCATTACAAAGAAGCTGGCAAAGAAAAGTTTGCAAAGCGAGAAGCGCCGGAATCTGATGGTGGTGATTGCCGTTGCGCTGGCGGCATTTCTGATCTGCTTTACGGGAATTGTGTCTACCTCCCTGACACAAATGCAGCGCAATCAGGTTGTCGATACTTATGA
>NZ_RCXU01000060.1:0-5542 GCF_004167315.1 Blautia sp. aa_0143 | reverse complement strand
TTAAAGAAAATATATGATGATTCGGAGATAGAATCCATTAATAGCTGAAGAAAGGAATCATATGGCGAATCTGATATCCTTAGGTGCTGGGTAGTTCACTCGGCCACAACCGAGTCAGTCATGACCGAATAAAAAATATGTACATATCTACTCCTCAAACCTGCAAAGCGCCTTCTGCTGTGCTCCATAAATGGAGTGATTTCCGTTGATCAGATAAGCGAGGATGCATACCAGGATGAGGGGAAGGGTATTTCGGTTGCCGAAGACTTCCAGGCCGATGAGGATCGGGGCGATGAGGGTGTTGGTGGCGCTGCCGAATACTGCGGCGTAGCCAAGTGCCCCGCAGATAATGGGAGGGATCCCGAGGATGGAACCTAGGACGACTCCAAGGGAAGCGCCGATGGAGAACAGTGGTGTCACTTCGCCGCCTTGAAAACCGATGGCAAGTGTAAATACAGTAAACAGAAGCTTCAGAATCCAGTCATATCCGTAGATCGTTTCTCCGGCAAAGGAAGCGGAGATGAGATTGGTTCCAAGACCTGTGTAGCGTCCGCCATAGCTCACAAACAGCAGAGCTGCCAGTGGAATGGCCATGACACCGATGCGGATCAGCGGAGTTGAGATTTTTTCCCCGAATAATTTCTTTGCTTTCTGAAGAAGTACGGAAAAGCATCGTCCTGCGAGACCAAAGGCAAGTCCGAGAGCAATGAGAGAGATCATGCTTCGGAGATCGGTCACAGTCCAGGTGTCTTGGATATCCACAGCAAATTTTTCCAGTCCCAGGAAATGAGAGGTGAAGGAGGCTGTATATGCGGCGATAAGTGCCGGTAGCAGCGCATCGTACTCAAGATATCCGGCAACGATCACCTCCATGGCAAAAAATACAGCGGCCAGTGGCGTCTGGAACAGACCGCCAAAACCGGCAGCCATACCGGTGATCAGCATGACAGGCGTATTTTCCCGGATATGCAGCCTGCGTCCGGCCTCGTGGGAGAGTGTAGCACCGATCTGCACGGCAACACCTTCACGGCCGGCACTTCCTCCGAAGAGATGGGTGATCCAGGTGCCGAGCATTACCAGAGGGACAAGGGCCAGAGGAATCTGGTCCCTTTTTTTCTGCCCGGTTTCGAAGACCAGGGACATGCCCTTTAAGCTTAAGATGCTGAAATGATGATACATCCACACAATAAGAAGTCCGGCCAGAGGCAGGAAGGGCAGCAGGCAGCGCCAGTGTGCGGTGCGAAAAGCAGAGATCGCCAGCAGGCCCCGGCCGAAGATAGTATCTACGATCCCGACGCAGATTCCCACGACCACTGCAAGGACAGCATATTTCAGCTGCAGGATCCGATGTTCTTTTTGGATAGTTTCTTTTGGCATAGTAACTCCTTTCAATCTCCCCGTTTTGAAAAATCCATCAAAAAAAGCTGGTAACCCCGTGCATTGCACAGAAGTCATCAGCTCATTGGCGGTTTCGATAAAGATCGGGGGAGAACTTCATTCCCTTTCTGCCTGAGAGTATAGCATCCGAGGCTGATATCGTCAATAGTCAGACGGAAATCCGGAGTATCTTATTTGTTACAGGTGTGCTATGATTAAACAAATCGGCAGGTTACGGTTGAAGCAGTAAAGCGTAATATGCTGCGACTAAGACCTGCACATATGAGAATGTAAAAATAACGGAGGAGACATCATGGAAGAACCAAGAATTGACAAAACAGTCTATACAGGAAGACCGGAGAACACCGAGGGCCGTCTGGAGAAGGAAATCGCAGTGTACGATTTTCTGGATAGTTTTGGGATTGAATATAAAAGAGCAGATCATGAAGCACTGATGACCATGGAGGCCTGCGAGGCAGTGGATCAGCTTCTGGGGGCGCAGATATGCAAAAATCTTTTTCTCTGCAACCGACAGAAAACGGATTTCTATCTGCTGCTGATGCCGGGAGAGAAGCCGTTTAAAACAAAATTTCTGTCCAAACAGATCGGAACAGCCAGACTTTCCTTTGCAGACGGAGAGCAGATGGAGGAATATCTGAACATTACCCCGGGGTCCTTAAGTCTGATGGGACTGATCTTTGATAAAGAAAAGAAGGTACACCTGGTGATCGATAAAGAAGTCCTGGATGAAGAATATTTCGGATGCCATCCGTGTATCAATACTTCCACTCTGTTGATGAAGACCAGTGATGTAAAAGAAAAAATCCTGCCGGCGCTGGGCCACGAATATCAGGTGGTCGAGCTGCCGACAGAATAGAAA
Source organism: Blautia sp. aa_0143 (assembly GCF_004167315.1). Classification (NCBI taxonomy): domain Bacteria; kingdom Bacillati; phylum Bacillota; class Clostridia; order Lachnospirales; family Lachnospiraceae; genus Blautia; species Blautia sp. aa_0143. The sequence continues at coordinate 3,285 of NZ_RCXU01000060.1, read as the reverse complement.
ATCAACGTATGGGTGTAAAGTCCTTTTTGTTGGACTCTGCTATGATGTAATGGGGGCGCTGCTTGACCTCCATATAGGTTTTGGCTATGTATTGTCCCATGATACCCAGGCAGAAAAGCTGCAGGCCGCCGATGAAGATGATGACACAGATGGTGGAAGCCCAGCCTGGGACCGGATCATCGAAGATCAGCTTTCGGACGATGATGGCTACCAGGACCAGAAAGGAAAAACCGGTCATGGTCGTTCCGAACCAGGAGGCGATGGTCAGCGGTACCTGAGAAAAATTGATGATGCCGCTGACGGCGTATTTAAACAGCTTCCAGAAGTTCCATTTGGTCTCACCGGCTACGCGTTCGATATTTTTGTAGGGGAGCCAGCAGGTGCGGAAACCGATCCAGCCGAAGATTCCCTTGGAGAAGCGGTTGTACTCACTCATGGAGACGATGGCATCCACCATACTGCGCTTCATCAGACGGAAGTCTCTGGCGCCGTCCACAATATCTGCATCCGAGATCTTATTGATCAGCTGATAAAATTTCCGGGCAAAAAAGCTCCGGATAGGTGGCTCTCCGTCACGGCTGACACGTCTGGTGGCAACGCTGTCATATTCTCCGGATTCCAGCTTCTCCAGCATTTCCGGGAGAAGGGACGGCGGATCCTGAAGATCAGCGTCCATTACTGCTACATAATCGCCGCCGGCATTGCAGAAGCCTGCATACATGGCAGCTTCCTTTCCGAAGTTTCTGGAAAAAGAAAGATAGATCACATGAGGATCCTTTTCGGAAAGCTCTTTTAAAATCTCAAGGGTTCTGTCTCTGGAACCGTCATTCACAAAGATCAGTTCATAATCACAGTTCATTTGCCTGAGGACAGAAGTGGCTTCCGGGTAAAAAAGCGGAAGGGATTCTTCCTCATTGAAGCATGGTATAATTAAAGAAATCATTTTTGGCCTCGTTTTCCAGATCATAAAAAATGATCATTTTGGCGGATATCTGTAGTCCGCCCTGGTTTCAGGTTGCTTTTGGATGGGTACTATCATATCATATTTGTCCGGAATCGGCTATAAAACAGGGGATTTTTTTCTTGCACCGCTGTTTTTTTGTGATAAACTGTAAAAAAAGATAAACAAGAGGTGTGATATGCTGGAAAAATTTAACAGCTTTATGGAGAAATGGATGGCTTTTGTGACGCCGGCCTGTCTGCTTACGGGGGTACTGTTTCCGGATATTGCAAAGCATGGCGTGCCCTATGTGACGTATGCTTTTGCATTTATGACCTTTATCGGTGCGCTGAAATCCAGGTTCCGTGATGTGGCAGATGTGTTTAAGCGGCCGCTTCCGCTAATCCTGATGCTGCTGATCCTTCATGTGCTGGGACCGGTGGCCGCCTGCGGTCTGGGACATCTTCTGTTCCCGGGCAATATGAATTATATCACAGGAATGGTGCTGGAATTTTCCGTACCTGCAGCGGTGATCAGTCTGATGTGGGTGTCCATTTATAATGGAAACAGTCCGCTGTCACTTTCGCTGGTTGTGATCGATACAATCCTGGCTCCCTTTCTGATCCCGGCAGTATTGAAGCTCCTGGTGGGCTCCAGCGTAAAAATGGATACTGTGGGAATGATGAAGGAGCTGGTTTTCATGATCGCTCTGCCGGCAGTCCTTGCCATGTGCCTTAATGAAGTCAGCCATGGAAAGGTTATGGAGACCTGGCCGAAAAAGCTGGCACCTTTTTCAAAAATGTGCCTGATCTTTGTGGTAACCTCCAATTCCTCCAAGGTTTCTCCTTATATGAAGCATCTTAACGGAGAACGGCTGGAGGTAGCAGCAGCGATCCTGGTCCTGGCAGCAGGGGGATATGCCATCGGCTGGATCATTGCCATTCTTACAAGACAGAACAAAGAGGCAACGGTTTCCATGATCTATGGTTCCGGAATGCGGAACATCAGCGCCGGTGCGGTGATCGCGGGAGCGTATTTTCCGGCGGAAACATTATTTCCGGTTATGATCGGAACGTTATTTCAGCAGATCCTGGCGGCTTTTTATGGAAGTATGATGCGCCGGGTCCAGACCGGACAGCAGGAAAGGGAGAAGGAGCATGGAGTTTCAGCATGAATTGATCATTCCCAATGAAGGATTTCCTTTTAAGCTTTTTCTTTTTGAAGGAAGAAACGGAAATTATGTAAGGGAAAAACACTGGCATACTTCGATCGAGATCTTTGCGGTGATGGAGGGGAGCCTTTATTTTTATATCGATGAGAACGAGTATCCTCTGAAGGCAGGGGAGTTTCTGATCATTAATTCCAATGAAGTACATTCTATTCAGGCGCCAGTACGTAATGAGACCATCGTACTGCAGATCCCGCTGAAGCAGTTTTCGGATTATTTTACCGCTCAGAGGTTCATCCGTTTTCGGAGCAGAAACGAAGAGTCTGAGGAAACAGACAGGCGGATGGTTTCTCTGATCCGGGAGATGTACCGGGTGTACGTATCCGGGGAAACGGGGTACGAATTCCGTATCAGGGCAGTGTTCTATGAAGTCCTTTATCTTATGGTTTCCGCATACAGGGAAACAGAGGTGGAGGAGAATGCGCTGAAGATCAGCCGCAGATTGGATGCTTTGTCAAAAATAACCACTTATATGCGGGAGCATTACAAGGAGGATCTCAGGCTTTCCGGACTTGCAGCCATGTTCGGATATTCCGATGCATATCTGTCAAGAATGTTCCGGAAATATGCGAAGGTCAATTTTAAGACATATTTACAGGATATCCGCATGGCATACGCCTATAAGGAGCTTTTGCATACAGATCATACCATCAGCTCTATCGCACTTGACAACGGGTTTGCAAGCAGCAGGGCTTTTTCCAGGGAATTTGTAAAGCGTTACGGGATCCTGCCGGGAAGAGTGGAGCGTCAGAATCATAAAAATGTCAAAAAAGTGCTATGAATGAGTCAAGAAAAGCGGCGAAAAGCATACCATGATGTGGTATGCTTTTTTCAGTTCAAAACGAAGATACAGAGAAGCTGTGAAACAGTAATTTTGTAAGGAGGGTTAAATCGTGAAAATTCAGAAAGTAACAGATCCGGCTTTCCGCAGATACGGAAAGGTTCTGGAGGGATACAATTTCGGTCCGCTTCTGAAGGAGATGAAGCATACACCGGTTCCGGAGGATGTGGTATATGTTCCGTCAGCAGAGGAGCTGGAATGCAAATTATGCTTAAACGGAATGCCAGTTCCGCTACTGCGGAACTGCTATTCCATTTTTAACGGTACGAAGTACCG
>NZ_RCXU01000059.1:0-5844 GCF_004167315.1 Blautia sp. aa_0143 | reverse complement strand
ATAAAGCTGGATACAGCATTTTTTAGTAAAAAAATAAATATATTTTACTTATAATGTGCAGATATGCACAGTTTACGCTTTCATCTCGGCAATTGAATTACCGAGGATTCCCGCTTATCTTCCTAAATATTTTTCTAGTCATTGTAATATAAAATTGCTTATACAGTCTCTTCCTTAAGAGTCCTGGTATTCTGGATAATATACAGAGCGACCGATATGACCATCATTATAGCGCACAAACCAATCAACAGATCTGATACCATCGGTGTAATGTGGAACCATATAATATGCACCGCTGCAGTTCCATATAATAAAAAGGTTACTATCTTTCCATGCCAGTCTGCACCATGTACTTTTCCTGTCTTTCGTATCACAAGACATCCACTGACTACCATATACAGCTCCTTACCTGCCATTATTACGATTAAAAGAAGCACATGCGGAAAACGAGTAAACAGACAGATTAACATCGCTGCCTGTGTCAGCTTATCAGCCACCGGATCAAGTATTTTTCCTAAATTACTAATCCTATGGAATCTTCTTGCGATATATCCATCAGCAAGATCCGTAAGACCAGACAGCAATAAGATTTCACCAGCTAACAGAGGATTTTTCTTTACACAATAACTCCATATAATTACCGGAATCAGACAAAGCCGAAAAAAAGAAAGAAGATTAGGAACCGTAATAATTCTATTCAAATTTTCTTCCTGATTCACTTCACTCTGCATGTACGGTCATCTCACTTTCCTTTTTTTTAGACATAAACCAATAAAATATAACACAAAATGCTAAAGCAAACACAACACCAAAAACATTTTGAATCACTCTAAGACTAACCGCTCCTTGTAGTCCATAAGTCTCTGCAGCAATGGCTAAAGCACCAAATGTGTTAAATACTGCCTGCCAGCCATATTGTGCTGAAAATCCTACACCGATTCCACCAAGAATTCCTATATATGCATAGATTGACGAAGGAAGCAGAAAATATAATACTGTAAAACATATAACACCTGCAATATTTCCGACAATCCTTTTACGGACTCTGTAGTGCATATCTTCCATAAACGGCAAAATCGCGGACATGGCCGCAATACCAGCCCACATTGCACGTGGCATATTACAAATTTCTGCAATGCAAAGGACAATCGGTACGCATAAAATCTGACATATCTGCCATTTTGTTCTGGAAGAAGTGATATCAAATTCTTGTATCAGATCTTTCAGATTTCTTTTATAAGTTCTGTTTTTATGATTTCGATAAAATACAAAGCAGGTAAGTGCTGCACCTAAAGCCATTCCGACTAATCGCATCTGATAGCTTTTTCCCGTAACATCATAACCATATAGCAGCAGATACCCAAGAACCAATGTAGATTGATTAAACATGAATGGATTATGGCATCCGAACAGAATCAACACAGCCAGTGCCGCAATATTTAACAGCATTCCCAATACCGGTGAAAACTGATTTGCTAAATGCGGACATACAGTCATAATTACAAAGAACAAAGCCAAAAGCATCGTAGATTGTCCGGTGTGGATCCCCAGATCCGCATTTCTAAACACCATGAGACATAATAAGACTACTACACCTACAATGCTGTTCTCATTTCCAAATAGGATGCTGAAAATACTAACAAAGAAAAAACAAAATGCCATTGTAACAGCTATCTTCACCAGATATACCCACATATGATATAATTTTTCTTTTAGTGTTTCACTCTTTTTCAACAGGTTTTTAGAACCTGCCTGATTTAACTGCAACTCCTGATAAAATGTCATATAAATCCTCCCATCTTCTAATTTATCTTAAAACTATATAATCTCATCTTTCTGCTTTGGCAGCTCTATAACAAATCTGCATCCACCATATTCACGGTTTTCTGCTTTGATTGTTCCTCCGGCACTATCTACAATCCGTTTTACAAGTGCAAGACCTAGGCCATTTCCTTCTGCTTTATGAGATCCATCTACCTGATAGAACTTGTCAAATATTCTGGATTTTACATCATCCTCTATTCCGGGTCCTTCATCTTCCAGAATGAACTTAACAGAATCCTGTTCTTGTTTCAGAAACATCGTAATTGTCCCCTTTGAAGGGCTGAACTTAATCGCATTATCCAAAAGATTTATCCAGATATGCATAAAAAGTCCTTCATTCCCAGTATATTTAACTTCCTCCAATTCTACCTGAAAACCAATTTCTTTTTCTGTCCATTTTGTTTCCAATGAAAGAAATGCCTGGCGGATCTGTTCATCCAGACGATATTCTGTTTTTTTCATTGGTATATTCTGATTCTCTAACTTGGATAACAGCAAAATATTACCAACCAATCCGGAAAGTCTTTGGGTGTTAAATAAGATTTTTTCTACATATTCCTCTTGATCCGGAGACAGTTCTTCTCCCTGAAGCAGCATTGTATATCCTTCAATGGCATTAATCGGGGTCTTAAACTCATGAGAAACATTAGATACAAAATCCATCTGCAGCACCTCTGTTGCACGAAGTTCTTTTGTCATAACGTTAAAACTTTGATAAGATTCTCCAACTTCTGCTATACGGCTGTTCGTTTCCAAATGCTGTTCAAAATCTCCCTGAGAAACTTCCTTCATTGCTTTACTAAGTCTGGTAATTGGTTCCAGTAACTTTGCATTGATAAAGGAAGTGATCAGCCCGGCAATCAATGTATTGAAAATCAAAAGCCAGCCAAGCACAGGTATGCTGCCCGGCAGATTAAAAAAATGATTCAAAAAAGCAAATAATAAAGCAGATATGACTGTTGAAAATACAAGTGCCAGCCAGATTGCACCAGTCAGACAGGATCGGATCCGCAATCCTTTTTCTTTCTTTTGTTCCATTATTTTTTCACCACCTTGTATCCAATTCCACGCATTGTTACGATTTCAAAATCAGGGTTATCTTTAAAACGCTCTCTGATTCTTCCTATATGTACCTCTATCGTATGTGGGTCTGCCTCCGTCTCGTATCCCCATACTTCATCCATCAACTGTTGTTTTGTAAATGTTCTGCCTGGCGAAGCTGCAAGCTTATATAAAAGCAGGAATTCTTTTTTAGGCAAAACAAAACTTTCCTTATCAGTTGTAACCGTCATTGCATCATAATCAAACTCTGTTGAACCGATCACAATTTTGTGTTCATTCAGTATCTGTGCACGGCGAAGCAGTGCTACGACTCTTAAAACCATTTCATTCACATTTACCGGTTTTACCATATAATCGTCACTTCCCGAAAGAAATCCCTGGCGCATATCATCAAAGGAACCTTTCGCAGTGATCATAAGTACCGGTATCTGATATCCTGCTGAACGGAGTTCCGACACCAGTTCATAGCCGTCCATAACCGGCATCATAATATCGGAAATGATCAGATCAATATACTCTTTATCCAATATTTCTAATGCCAGTGCTCCATCCGATGCACTTTTGACCTGATATCCATTCTTCTCAAGCACTTTTTGGAATAGCTGGCTTAATTCTTTATCATCTTCTACAATCAATATTTGAAACACGTTTTCCTTCCTCCTTATTAAAACAGATACCTTGCCCATCCAAGCAGATGCTGTACCAAAAATATTTTTCTCTGACGTTTCTTTGTTAATTCGATTGGCTCTACATGATATGGATCATTATAAGTTCCGCCTTCTAATATCTGGCGGGACACTTTTTCATATTCCATCATGCCTTCTTCCAACTGTTTATTAATCTCTTTGCTACGTATTACAAGCATCAGTTCCGTATCCAGATACGTGCTTCTCATATCCATGTTAAAGGAACCGATTACGGATAGATCATCATCAATCAGGATGCTTTTTCCGTGGTAAGAATAGCCGCCTTCATACTCCCAGATATTAATTCCTGTACTTAAGATTCTGTTTCTGTTTCTCGCATAATCAGCAGAACCAAACGGATTTCCATTGTTGGCAACCGAATTGGTCATGATAGAAAAATCCGGAACTCTCTCCGCAATCTCTTTCCATGTATTATACATCATATCATTGCAGATAATATATGGTGTATGAATTTTCACGCGCTCTTTTGCATTTTTCATTAGTTCTCCCAGTTGATACCAGACTACTGGTTCCTTGGGATCTATGTGGATAGGATTTGACACTAATGCAATCTTTTCTGTCTCAAAAGTTTCGTCCGTGTAATCGGTATCGCAGATTCTTTCCTTATTCTCTTCAAAATATTTCTGATAGCCGTTCTGCAGCTCTAAAACTGCGTTCTTTACAGATTTTCTATTTGCCAGTTTTTTATTGTCATGAAAATAACCACTGTCTTCTTGTTCCCATATGGTTTCAAAATACTCTGACAACTGGTTAACTGAATTTTCTTTCTCAGGTTCATCGCAAACCACTAACACGTCTCTGTCATAGTTCTTATGTCCCGGAAAATCACCCAGGAAATAATTGTATGTATTTCTTCCCCCAAGAATATATCTCTTTCCATCTGCAATCAAATATTTATCATGCATTCTACCCATCATTTTCCACGGTTTCAACGGATTGGCCTTATTATACAGTTTAATTTCAACATTCTCATGGGAAGATAATCCATAGAAATACGGATTTCCTTCCATATCAATCCAGCTCTCCATTCCATCTACTAACAGACGAATATGTACACCTCTGTCTGCCGCATCATGCAGTGCTCCTAAAATCAATTTTCCACTTTCATCGGATTGAAATGCAAAAGTAGAAAGAATAATTTCCTTTTTTGCATTCTTGATCAAACGCACTCTTTGTAAAAGCGCTTCTGGATTCTTTTCTATGATTACTGCCCGTTCTGTATTTTCACTGCATTCGTTCCATGACCCATTTTTTGTTTCTTTTTTGGTTGTATTGGACACTTCCGGCTGTTTTTTATATGCAACGCAGATTCCGAGCAATTCATAAAAAGCCACACATAAAAAAATTGCCAGTATAACAAGAAGGATTTTACATATTTTATGCTTTTTCATTGTACATCACCTGATTCCTTTTTATTTCATACTTATACAATACAAAGTCAATCTCAATTTAACCTCAACAAGGTTTGTTTTTTTCATCCATGCAAAATCTTCTTTGTACAACAGACTGTTAGATATAGCAAAAACGGCCTTTCAAAAACAGTTAACTTCTAAATCAACTGTTTTTTGAAAGGTCGTTTCATCAGATTCTTATAGCAATCCAGCAAATAATCTCATAAATAATTGTCCCAGTCGCAAATATGCACTTCGTCCGGTTTGATATTGGTCTGTCACATCACGACATTCTCCCATCGTTCTTATCAGATCATTTTTTATTTCCACAACTGCCTGACAATCTGCCATAAAACAGCCGTTTTCAAAATGGTGATATAAACTTCGATAATCCAGATTAATTGTTCCACAAGTTGCCATACAGTCATCTGCCACACTCATTTTTGCATGACAGAAACCAGGAGTCCACTCATAAACACGAACACCATGTTTAACTAATCCATGATAAAAAGAACGAGTTATATTATAAATGAATTTTTTATCAGGGATACCAGGTGTGATAATTCTTACGTCTACCCCTCGCTTAGCAGCCAGACATAACGCATGCGTCATTTCATCTGTTATGATTAGATATGGAGTCATAAACCAACAATATTTTTCAGCTTTATTTATCATACTGATATAAACTTCTTCTCCTACTTGTTCATTATCCATAGGGCTGTCTGCATAAGGTTGAACAAACCCAGTTTGCTGTGCCGCATAATCATAGTGGAAAAGATATTTAGTGAACTACTCGGCAACTGAGTTACCAGAGCATCTGAATTAAGGCGGGATACCGCCTTTTCAGGGTGCGTCCATGA
>NZ_RCXU01000058.1:0-6129 GCF_004167315.1 Blautia sp. aa_0143 | reverse complement strand
ACGTACTATTGTTTATATTGAAGCGAATGTTACTATGAGGAGCCGTATGCGGGAAAGCCGCACGTACGGATCTGTGAGGGGCTAAGATTGAGAGGTCTTAGTCTACTCGACTGTATAATTGAAAAAATGAAAAACGCATAGACAACTGTGTCTATTAGTGAAAATACGACATTTCTCGCTTTGTGTCGTGTTATTTGCAGATAACAGATTCTATATTTGATGATGAAAGGAGGAGTTGAGGTGGACCAAGTAAAAATCGGGAATTTTTTAAAAAAACTTCGCAAAGAAAAAGGCATTACACAGGAGCAGTTGGCAGAAATATTAAATGTCTCTGGAAGGACCGTATCCAGATGGGAAACCGGAGTTTCCCATAGTTAAAGATACCACACCAAATATGATGAACCCACGCTTATACACTACCAGCTATAATAAACCGCAAGGACAGCAATTTGATGATACTGCTGTCCTTTCTTTTATAAAATTGCAGTACACATAAAAAAGCTGTAAAATGATAAATATATTTGTCCTTGTAACAATTCTCGGACATTTGCCTGTTATACTATCTGCAAAAAGCAAAGGAAGTGAGAATATGGAGCAGATTTTAATTGTCGAGGACGACAGTTTTTTGAATAAGATGTTAGACTATAACCTGACCGCAGACGGCTACGGCGTGACTTCTGCCCTAAATGCCAGAACCGCAGCCGAAGCCATCCGCCAGCGGGAATTTGATTTAGTGCTGCTGGACATCAACCTGCCGGACGGGAACGGTTTTGAACTGTGCAAGCTGATAAAGCCCCAGCACCCGGACACCATCGTAATATTCCTGACCGCCAACGATCAGGAGAGCGACCAGATACGGGGCTATGAGGTGGGCGCGGTGGACTACATCACAAAGCCCTTTGTAATCGGGGCCTTGCAGCGGAAGATCAAAGCCATGTTCGCCATGCTGGAACACCACAAACCGGCTAAGGACATTTACGATGACGGACGGCTGTTTCTGGACTTCTCGGAGCAGACGGCTTCCCTAAACGGCAAGCCCCTGACCCTATCCCCGATGGAGTACAAAATGCTGAACCTGTTTCGTAAAAATCCCCGGCAAGTGCTGACCCGTGGGCAGCTTTTGGAAAAGCTGTGGGATATAGACGAGAGGTTTGTAGACGAACACACCCTGACAACCTCCATCAGCCGGATTCGCAGCAAGATCGAATCCGACGGCGGCGCACCCTACATCAAGACTGTTTACGGCATGGGCTATCAATGGACGGGAGGCGAGGCAAAATGAAGGTTCAAAACCTCTCGGTAAAGCGGCTGTTTGGCCGGGTGGCAATAGGGCTTGTCCTCTCCATGTCCGGGATCACCATAGTCCTGTTTTTTGTGACAAAACAGACGGCGGTGCTGCTGACAGGCGGGGCGCTGCTGCTGTGTGCCCTTGTGGGGATTTTCGTACTGACGCAGGCGTTTGGAAAGCGGCTGTCGCAGTTTACCGCTGACCTGTGCCAGACCTTAGACCACATGATCGCCGGGAATGAAGCGCCCCAGCGCCCAGAGGACAGCGAAACCCAGCTTGCCAGAATTGGGCACCGTCTGGCAAGGCTCTACCAGATCATGCAGGAGAACCGCCGCCGGGTGGACGAGGAACGGCAGGAGTTACAGACCCTTGTATCGGATATTTCCCATCAGGTGAAAACGCCGGTAAGCAATCTGAAAATGGCGACGGACACCCTGCTGGAAAAGCCTATGGCCGAGGCAGAGCGCACCGACTTTATCCGGGGAATCCGCAGCCAGACGGATAAGCTGGACTTTCTCTTTCAGGCCCTTGTGAAAACCTCCCGTCTGGAAACAGGCGTGATCCAGTTGGATAAGAAACCGGGCCGCCTCTTTGATACTGTGGCGCAGGCCATGAGTGGGATCGTGTATGCAGCGGAGAAAAAGGAAATCGCTGTGTCCGTGGACTGCCCGGAGGATTTGACCGTTTCCCATGACAGCAAGTGGACATCCGAAGCCCTCTTTAACCTGCTGGACAATGCGGTGAAATACACCCCGGCGGGCGGAAAAATCGCTGTGTCGGTGGTGCTATGGGAAATGTATGTGGAGATTAAAGTAACCGACACCGGCAAGGGCATTTCCGAAAGCAATCAGGCCGCTATCTTCCGGCGCTTTTATCGTGAGGAAGAAGTACACGAACAGCAGGGCGTTGGCATTGGCCTGTATCTGGCCCGCGAGATCGTAACGCGGCAGGGCGGCTATATCAAAGTGGTTTCGGAGCCGGGCAAGGGTTCGGAATTTTCCATTATGCTGCCTACAAAATAGAACGCGGCGGACGGCCATTTCCGGCTGCCCGCCGTAAATTTTTTTGAAATGTCCGAGCGTTGTAACATTTCACCCCGATTTTCAATGAAATTTTTTGGCCGCTGTAACATTTCGCGGACATTTGGGGTTTACAATACCCTTATCAAATATGGAGGTGATACAACTATGACATGGCCTTTTGAGAACGATACCAGCGCCATTGTAAAGAAATTAGCAAAACGCAATGTATCTTCAAATCGTATTTTTTGCTTTTTTAATGTTTTGACCATTGCGCTGGCAATTAGTTTGATTGTGGGAATCTCCTTATTCCAACAAGGCAGCAAAATTAGTGAACAAAAGATTTTGAATCAAATGCAGCAAGCTACCATCGGGGGGCTTACAGCAGAACAGATAGAAGTTCTGAAAAAAGAACCTGATCTTGAAGATATTGTACCCTATAAGCATAGTGATAGTTTTCTGATGGATGGGATCAAATTTGAAGCGGTTTATATGCCGACTGGTTTTGGAATTATAAAATCCTATGAATTAGTCAGTGGAACCTGTCCAGAACAGTACAATGAAATTGTAATTGATAAAAATGTGCAATTAGAACTGGGGTATCAGCTAAATATAGGAGATACCATCACTTTACCAACGGCAGGGAGTAAAACAGAGGATTTCATCATTACTGGTTTTACTGATAATGTGGAAACAGGAACATTTTACTTTTATGTCTCCCCAGCGTATGCAGAACAGGGTGTGTTATTATCTGATATTCCATATAGTGCCTTGATTCGTGTAAATGGTGCCACGGAAATGGGACTTATTGATTTTGAGAATACAGTATATCGTCTGGCTTTATCCCAAGACATAAGCAGGAACCAGCTTTATTTTAATAGCAAATTCTGTTCCTCACTTATCAGTGGATCAGGAATGGGAGGTGTTCTTTTAGCTACTCTTTTTATTGCATTTTCAAGCGGAATTGTCATATACAGTGTGTTCTACCTTTCGGTATCAAATCAAGTGTCGCAGATTGGACAGCTCAAAACTATTGGCATGACAGAAAAACAAATTAAGCGGATGATTCGTAAAGAGGGGTATCGTTTCTGCCTGTTCGGAATACCTGCCGGTATTACAGTAGGTATCATATTTGCATATTTGTTAGAGCCGAATGGAATAACGATTATCAATGCCATAGCCACAAGTATTTTCGCAATAATATTAGGCATTATCATCGTACAAATTTCCGTATACAAGCCCGCACAAATAGCTTCAAATATTTCCCCTATTGAAGCAACAAAATATGTTGGAAACAATCCAGAACTAAAAGAAAGTAGAGTGCGGAACAGGAAAAATCATATTCGTCTCTCACCGTATTCTTTAGCCGTATTGAGCGAAAAGCAGAATCGAAAAAAACACAATCTGACGATTGCCTCGCTTGCAATCGGCGGGATTTTATTTATGGTTGGAGCCACTTTTATATCATCATGGAATCCAGATTCCTTTGCAAGAATGGGGAATTTGGAAGATGGAGAATATTATATTACGATTAACCACAATACATTAGTCAATCCGAAACCGTATGGTATTTCGGAGTATCAAGTTGATACGCCTTTTTCACAGGAACTCATGGAAGAATTGCAACAAATCCCGGAAGTTAAAGAGATTTATGCTACGGAGAGAACCGCAGCCATTATTGAGTATCACAATGAACAATTAGAAATTCCCATTATTCCGATTACGCCTGATAATCAGGAAGAAATTTTGAAAACGCTTCCTGTTGATTGGACATACGAAACATTGGTGAAACAAGACGCTATGGTTATATTAGGAACAAGTGTACAGAAAGAAGTCTATCATGCTTGCCCGTCAATAGGAGAAAAAGTGACATTACGATGGTTTGATGGGGCTGAACACAGCATAGATATTTTGATTGCCGGTACTTCCGAAAAAAGTATGAATGAGGGCTTTTATCTCCCCAAAGAAACCATAGAAAAGTTGTGGGGCGATATGGATTTAACAGCTTCCTTAACTTTGTCCGTACCTGAATATGAAAAAGTGGGTAAATCAGTAGAAAGCAAATTAAATAATATACTGTCCCGACACCCTGATTTGGTAATGGAAACCTTACAAGAGGTAAAAGCATCTTCGGCAAATACGATTCATAATACCAGCGTACAAGTTTATGGAGTATCTGCCTTTGTCATTATGTTTAGCATTTTTAATCTGACAAACACCTTGATTAGTCGTATCAGTACAAGGAGAAAAGAATTTGGAATATTGGAATCTATCGGTATGACAAAAAAGCAGCTAAAGAAAATGCTGCTGCATGAAAGTGTCTTACTGATTATTCCATGCTTGATTATTACGGTTGTGGTAGGAACCTTGATAGGGTATTTGTTAGTACGGATATTGTCTGCGAATGGATTAACTTATTTTCAATATGCTTTTCCTTTTATTCCATTACTGATTTACGGTGTCTGCTTAATAATAACACCTATTATAATTTCTGCTATCTGTCTAAAAATTCAATGCAGAAATTCGTTGGTGGAACGGATCAAAATGGCAGACTGATTTTGAAATGTCCGAGTGTTGTAACATTTCACCCCGATTTTCAATGAAATTTTTTGGCCGCTGTAACATTTCGCGGACATTTGGGTTTTACAATGACCTTATCAACAAAAGTGAGGAGGCGACGCAATGGAACTGACCCCGACCTTGATTTTGAATCTGGCGCTGCTGATCGTCCAGCCCGTTGCCCTTGTGCTGGTATTCCGGCAATGGCTGGCCCGGCACATCCGCTGGACGGTTGCCTTGACTGCTCTCTGTGATGTTCTCCTGTTTTGGGATGAACTGTTCTACTATGAGAGCTTCGGCCTGTTTGCTGTGCTGATTCTGGTACAGTTGGCGGCCACCGGCGCAGCAGCGTTCCGCATTTACAACAAACAAAGAAAGGATTGAATTTTATGAGCATTTTACAGACTATCGACCTGAAAAAGTATTACGGCACAGAGCCGAATATCACCCGCGCCCTTGACGGCGTGAACTTCTCCGTAAATGACGGCGAGTTTGTGGCCGTTGTGGGAACCTCCGGCAGCGGCAAGTCTACCCTGCTTCACATGATGGGCGGACTGGACACCCCTACTTCCGGCAATGTGATTGTCCGGGACAAAGAGCTGTCGAAAATGAATGACGAACAGCTCACCATCTTCCGCCGCCGCAACATCGGCTTTATCTTCCAGAACTATAACCTTGTTCCCATCCTGAATGTGTATGAGAACATTGTCCTGCCGGTGGAGCTGGACGGGGACACGGTGGATCAGAAGTTTTTGGACGAGATCGTTCACCTGCTGGGGCTGGAAGATAAACTGAAAAATATGCCGAACAATCTTTCCGGCGGACAGCAACAGCGTGTGGCGATTGCCCGCGCCCTGATTACCAAACCGGCTATTGTGCTGGCCGACGAGCCGACCGGCAACCTTGACAGTAAGACCAGTGCCGAGGTGCTGGGGCTTATCAAGCGCACCAGTGCGGAGTTCCGGCAAACTGTCGTGATGATTACCCACAACAACGACATTGCCCGTCTTGCAGATCGGATTGTCCGCATTGAGGATGGCAAGATTGTGGAATAAGGAGGTGGCAGGCTATGACATGGCCTTTTGAAAATGATACCAGCGCCATTACAAAGAAGCTGGCAAAGAAAAGTTTGCAAAGCGAGAAGCGCCGGAATCTGATGGTAGTGATCGCTGTTGCGCTGGCGGCGTTTCTGATCTGCTTTACGGGAATTGTATCTACTTCCCTGACACAAATGCAGCGCAATCAGGTTGTTGATACTTATGA
>NZ_RCXU01000057.1:0-6406 GCF_004167315.1 Blautia sp. aa_0143 | reverse complement strand
TTAAAGAAAATATATGATGATTCGGAGATAGAATCCATTAATAGCTGAAGAAAGGAATCATATGGCGAATCTGATATTGAGTATTTTCGAAAGAGTTATAACAATATTAATGTTTATTGCATTGGCAGTTGCTCTCGTATGCAAGAAAAAATCTAAAAAGGTACCGCTTTTTATCATCAGACCAATTTTTCTGGTTGGTTTGTTATTTATTATGTTTCAGGCAGTATTTGTGCAGCGAAATTTTAGCTCGCTGGATAAAGCGATTCGGGCATATGATATTAAGGCGAAGCCAATAGCAACCTTGCAGGATGAGAAATCTACATATGTTATCATGGATGAAGATGGATCTATTGAAGGAAGAATTTTTCCAAAAAATGGAAAGAAATGGAAATTGCCGGATTCAGCATTTTTCAGAAAAAGTATGAGCTATCCTTCAGAAGATGCCAATATTGATATGAGATCAATAGAAATACATGGAGCATGGTATATTGTAATACTCCCACATTATCTTATGGGGGAGTATTCTATAGATGAGGTTCACGATTCGGCTGGAACAGAATTTTTAAAAACGGAATATGAGAATATAACAGTATATTATGGATATCTGAAAATGAAACCAGACGATTACTGGATTTCTGTAGATGGAGATAAAGTAGCGATTAATCTGTGAAGCGTCAAGATTGTAGGAAAAAGAGGACATAAAAATGAATATTTCACTATCTAACTGGTGGTCGTGGGGAATCTTATTGCTGTTGCTCATGATAGTGGCAGTTGTGGATTCCAGGAAAAGAATCCCACGAAAAATATCCATATTTATACTGGTTCCGGTTTTGTCTGTGGTCATCATATTTATGATGTCCGAAAACAACAAAGAGGCTGAACAAAGTTTCCATACACTTGAGGAAGCAGTAACAGCCTATGATGATCGGTCAGATGTCGTGGCGACATTGCGAGGAAAAACTTCAGCATTGGTTATTATGGATGATGGAGATGCGATGGACTCACAGATTTTTGAAAAAACAGAAAGCGGCTGGAAGCTTCCGGAGGATTCAGAGTTTCAGGACATAAAGCGTTTTACAGGAGACAGGATTATAGTCGACGTATCTACCGTAGCAGTTGATGGGGAATGGTATGTTGTGGTGTCACCATATCCGGGAATGAAATATCCCATAACGAATGTATACGATTCGGAAGGAACAGAATTTTCCGAAGCAAAAGGAAGCGAAAACGTTTACTATGGATATCTGAAAAAATACCCAGAGGACTACTGGGTTTCTGCAAGTGGACAGAAGATGGTTCCGATCGGGATTTTGAAGGATTGGGTCAGAGCTATGAGAAAAATTCTTCTGGATGGAAAATAATAAGTAGTCATTAAAATAATAGATATTATAAAACATAAAACAAAAGATTATTGGATTTCTATAAATGGGGAGAAGATATCGCTTGAGTGAAAAAACAAAACGTTTTTTTCTAATAACATTACTTCTGATACCAGCTTGCTACCAGATCATGCCGGAGATCAGAATGGCATTAGTATTGGCGGCAATGGGAGAAGCTGTATTATCGGCAGATAGAATTTGGGCAAGAAATGAAAGGTTTCCTTTTGTAAATTTATATGATGACAGGAATCCTTTGTATGTACGAAAAATGTTGAAAAAGAGGAAATGGTTTTCTGAGATAAATGGATATTTTGTAGTACAGATTTTGCTTTTGAGTTATGTCCTTCTGATGACAGCAGGGTTTATTTCTGATCATATAATACATAGAAGATATCAGGAAATCAGACTGGAATTTTTCTGGATTTACTGGGGAATAATAATGAGTCTTGGTGTAGTGGAGGCATATTATATCCACATTTATAAGAAAAGTTTCTGCTATCCGAGAAATAAAAAAGGTATCTGGATGCCATTCAGCTTTATCGGATATGAAATGCAGGGACTGGCAGGAAGGATACTGCCTGATCCAACAGAAGAAATGGAGAAAAATCAGCCTCTGGTGTTTGAAGAATGTCTTTTTAAAAGCGGATATGCTAAAAAAGCAAATTATATATTAAAAGAGAATGACCAAATCTGTTTTTATCAGAAAAGAAAAAATCAACAGGTAAACTTATGGGCGATCATTGATATAGCAGATATGGAGAAAATGCATATCCAGCTTCTGAATGATGCATTTGAGATTTTCTGGTGTAATGAGCTGACCAGAGAAGAAAAAAAGAAAGATGTACGTTTTACATTTGTAATCCAGACTGAGAGAATCAATGATGCTATAAGCAGGATTTTTTATGATGGATCAGGAACACGAATGTATAAACATCGAAGTCGTATGGCTGTTTTGTATGAGAAAAAACATGACATCATAAAAATAAAATGTACGGACCGTAAGTCCAGATATAAAAATATTTACAGAGAAATGAGAGAAGAACTGAAGCGGGTGATCGGAAGACGTGATATAGATCTGTAGACTGTATGCAAAGGTGATGTGAAAAAGGTATGTTGATCAAAGTGATAGAACCAATTGTATATCTGGTAATTATTATTAATCTGGTGATCGCTATTTCTTATAAAAGAAAATCAAAAAAGACACCAGTTAAGGTTGTCGCACCAATTGTTATATTAGGAATCGGACTCTTTGTTTGCGATACAGTGTATACTCACCGAAGTTTCAGTTCTGTGGAGAAAGCCGTGGAAGCATATGGTGATAATGCTGAGATCATCCGTATTCTGCAGGGAGAAAATTCTACATATGTTATCATGGATAACGAAGGAACAGTAGAGGGGAAGATTTTTCCGGAAAGTTCTGGGAAATGGAAATTGCCGGATTCTATATTTTATGGTACAGGCAGAGAGTATCAAGATGTAAAGATAAATATCGATATGTCAACGATAGAAATTAATGGGGAATGGTATGTACTGGTAGTACCGAATGATGATAATTATGTAATAGCCGATGTGAAGGATTCTGTGGGAACAAAATTTCTGGAAGCAGAAAATAACAAAAATGAAAAGATATGTTATGGATACATGGAACACAAACCGAAAGATTACTGGATTTCTGTAAATGGAGAGAAGATATCACTTGATTAAAAGAATATGTATTAGAAAAGAAAGAGGCAATTATACAGAGAAATGATCGACATGTTGAGCAAATCAATTTATTTATGCGTATATGCCCTGGTATTTGGAGGATTACTGAAATCTTTTTATTTCTATTTGGCGCCGGTCGGTGTAATGGAAATTTTGGCGGTTCTGGTAAGCCTGATGATCTCAAATATTCTATTTATTCCTACGGTTATTATACCGTCAAGATGGAAAACCCCTTATAATGTGCCGGATAGTTATAACTGTCAGAATCCATTTTATGTACACGGTATGTTAAATGACAAAAAGGAATCGAAATATGCTCTTCCTATCAGGAAAAACGGAAAGTTAAAAAGTTTTTTGTTTTTGCGAAAAATAATGATTCTGTGGCTGGGAGTGTATTTTACATATCTGGGGATGCAGTATGTAAATCCAGGTATAAATAGTACAGTGATAGAAATCCTTCTGAATATCTCGCTGGCTTTTATGATCATGGCAAGATCATGCATGTGGATATTTTATGTGAAATTTTATAAAAAGAATTATAAATACCCAACAGATAAAGAAGGAAATTGGGCGCCATTCAGTTTTCTGTGCCAGAATATCAATATGTATTATGAAAATCCGGTGTGTTACAGGGATTTACAGATACATTCTGATGTAATGGAAAAAGATTTTGGAATTTATCAATATATAAATACGTATAAAGCTCCTCGAAATGGAAAAACTTTTTTCTACAGATATGACAAAACAGATGAGATACATATTTTGGCATATGTAAAAACAGATTTGTTTCAGGAAGCGGATATCGGAAAATTAAATAAAGCTTTTGTAGAATTTTGGAAACAGTATATTACAACGAAAGAGGAAAAAAAGGAAATATATTTTTCCTTTGTGCTGGAAGTAGAAGATGATAATCGTGTTCTGAAGAGCATTGTACGGAATAATTCAGGGATAATGATGTATAAAAGACGATACCGTCTTGGAGCGGTATATAACCGTTATTATAATCGCTTGGAAATCCTTCCGTTATATAGATATTCGAGATGTAAAAAACAATATGAGAAAATGAAAAAAGATCTGTTGGATTGTCTGGGAATATCGGATGTTGTACAGGCCTGATGACTAGGGGGGATCATAATAAACCGAAAAAGAAAAAATAATATACTTGGAAAAATTTTGTTATTTTGTATTTTATTTTTGTCATATCGTTGGATTTTTGAAGATGATAGATTCACATTTGGAGTAGCCTTTTGGGGATATTTGGCATTGACTGGATGGGTATTCAGATGTGGCGAAACACCGGATCAGGATATTTCTTCGGAAAGTGTAGATGAAAATCCTCTATATGTTTATGGGATGATGAGAAAAAATCGAAAATGGCTTTCCGGAATCAGAGGGTGTTTTCTGTTTTAAATGTTGCTTTTGACAGATGTTTTTTTAGCAGCAGTATATTCCTGTTGGAAATGTTGGACGAATAGCAGTGGGAATGATGCGATTGAATAACTGCGCGTCGCATTCTCGTTATTTTAGTGATGAGTTAGACGCGCAAATTTTTTACCCAAAGAAAGAACACATGTTTACTTATGGCACTATATGTGCTAAAATATAGCCATGGATAGTAGAAAAAACAACAGAATCTGAGAAAAGAGTTATCAGGGAGAAATAAAAATGCAGATAATATCCAGTTATGGTGTAGAATTACGAAAACAGAATATCCCGATCCGCCAGACACTGGAGATTTATCGTGCTGCTGTCAGCTATCTGATTGGAATTTATGTGCAGGTATGGGAAGAATTAGCAGAAATCCCGGATGCAAAGAGGCGTTTTAATGCTGCAGAACATCTGGTACATACTACGAAGAAAAATCATGCCTGTTTTGATTTTGATATCCGGTTCCCAAAGATGCCTTCCTATCTGCGCAGATCTGCCATCCAGCATGCACTGGGGACAGTATCCTCTTATAAAACACGGCTGGATCTATGGGAAAAGACAGACGGAAAGAGCGGGAAACCAAAGCTTGTATATGAAAATCACGCCATGCCGGTTTTCTACCGTGATGTCATGTACCGTGAAGGAGTGGAAGGGAAAGACGAAGCATACCTGAAACTCTATGACGGTCATGACTGGAAATGGTCCTGTGTACGTCTGGAGCATACAGATATGGAACATCTGAGAAGATACTGGTCAGGGAAAAAGGCATCTGCCCCGACTCTGGAAAAGAGACACCGGAAGTACTTTTTGCGTTTTTCCTATACAGAAGAAGTAACACTTACCAAAAAACCTGTGAAAGAACAGGTTATCTGCAGCGTGGACTTAGGGATCAATACCGATGCAGTCTGTACCATCATGCGGGCAGACGGAACTGTCCTGGGAAGAAGATTCATAGATCATCCCAGTGAAAAAGACCGGATGTACCGCACACTGGGACGGATCCGCAGATCCCAGAGGGAACATGGCTCTGCGCAGACACAGGGAAGATGGGCATATACGAAACGTCTGAACACGGAACTTGGAAAAAAGACTGCAGGTGCGATTGTAAGATATGCGGAAGAAAACCATGCAGATGTGATCGTGTTCGAGTATCTGGAGATGCAGGGGAAGATATCGGGAAAGAAAAAACAGAAACTGCACCTGTGGAGAAAGCGGGATATACAGAGGCGCTGTGGACATCAGGCACACAGGAAAGGGATGCGGGTATCCAGGATCTGCGCATGGAATACCAGCAGACTGGCTTATGATGGTTCCGGAGCGGTAACACGTGATTGGGAAAATCACAGCCTCTGTACTTTCCAGACAGGAAAACGATATAATTGTGACCTGTCAGCAGCCTGTAATATAGGAGCGAGATATTTTATCAGAGAACTTTTAAAACCCATTCCGGCAACGGAAAGGTCTTTACTGGAGGCAAAAGTCCCTCCTGTAAAGCGTAGAACCTCATGTGTCTATGCAGATCTGAGAAAACTCCATTCAGAAATGGAACTCTTAAAAGTAGAATAGATACAGGCAGATATACAGCGGACTACCTGTAATGTGGGAACCAGCCATATCCGGCATGGGAAATGCGCATAACTGCGCACCTAAGTTATAGGCGTATCCGCCGATATTCAGTCTGACGCCTAAAGCGTCTGGAAGCACGCGACTTCAGTCGTGGGAGGTTCACAAAGGGCTTTTACATAACCAGTACCAAAAAAAGTCAGAATATGAACTGGACGAAAAAGGAAAAGTAAGTTTTTTCAAGAAAAATAGAAATAATCAGGTGAATATCTGGGCGCTTATAGATATTACAGATATGGATAGAAATGATGTTTTGTTGTTAAATGATAAAT
>NZ_RCXU01000056.1:0-6849 GCF_004167315.1 Blautia sp. aa_0143 | reverse complement strand
TCCGGTGAGGAGTTATTTGTTTATAGGTAACAAAAAATGCCGTATTTATGCGGCTTGTGGCGTTTCGCAAACGCCTAGATAAGTTATAAATATAAAAGAGGAAGTAAAAAATGCAGATTTTATTGATCATGCTGATCGTAGTACTTCTTGCGTTCTCGGTCCTGCTTCTGGCGCTGGCAAAACAAAGTCCCAGGGAAAAGCAGACAGAAGACAAAGAGCAGGAAGAATACATCAGGGATTATGCAGAAACAGTAAGACAGACCGGAGGAAGTATGAAGAAGTTAGAACATTGGAAAGTAATTGCGATATATCTGATCATCTATGACATGATAGCTGTTAATTTTTCTTATTTTATGGCGCTGCTGGTGAGATTCGATTTTCGGTATTCCTCGATCCCCACAGACTATTTTGTCGCGTGGAGGAGTTTTGCACCAATCTATACCATTATCATCCTGGCAGTGTTCGGATGCATGCATCTGTATAACAGTGTATGGCGTTTCGCAAGCTTCCATGAGCTGATCAAGATCACGGTAGCAACTGTGATCACTGGCGTTCTGCATATTGTGGGTATCACGATCTTCTGGGGACGGATGCCGGCTTCCTATTATCTGATCGGTATCATGTTGCAGTTTTTCCTGACTGTAGGCGTACGTTTCTCCTATCGTTTTGTACTTCTTGAGCGGAACCGCAGAGAAAAGAGCGAGCGTGCGGAGCGGAGCAAAAACGTGATGATCATCGGTGCAGGAGAAGCGGGAAGGACCATTGTCCGGGAGCTTCAGAATGCAAAGGAAACCAATTCCAGAGTACGCTGCCTGATCGATGACAATCCGAATAAATGGGGAAGATACATGGAAGGCGTTCCGGTGGTAGGCGGAAGAGACGATATTTTTCTCAATGTGGACAAGTATCATATCAATCAGATCCTTCTTGCGATCCCGACGGCAACACCGCATCAGAAGCGGGATATCCTGAACATTTGCAAGGAAACCGGCTGCGAGCTGAAGCAGCTTCCTGGTGTATATCAGCTTGTAAACGGAGAAGTATCCCTGAGCAAGATGAAAAAAGTAGCAGTGGAGGATCTTCTCGGACGAGACACCATCAAAGTCAACATGTCAGAGATCTTTCAGTATCTGAAGGGCAAAAGGATCCTGGTAACAGGAGGCGGCGGTTCCATCGGAAGCGAGCTCTGCCGTCAGATCGCAGGTCATGAGCCGGAGCTTCTGGTGATCTTCGATATTTATGAAAATAACGCTTACGACATTGAGCAGGAACTGAAGGCCAGTTATCCGAACCTGAACCTGAAGGTACTAATTGGCTCCGTCCGTGACAGCAAAAGGATCAACTGGGTATTTGAAACCTATAAGCCGGAAATCGTATATCATGCAGCCGCACATAAGCACGTGCCGCTGATGGAGAACAGCCCATGTGAGGCGATCAAGAACAATGTGGTAGGAACCTATAAGACTGCATATGCGGCAATGATGAACGGCTGCCAGCGATTTGTGCTGATCAGTACCGACAAGGCCGTAAACCCGACCAACATCATGGGCGCCAGCAAACGACTCTGCGAAATGGTAGTCCAGAGCATGAACATGGTTAGCCACAACGGACACACCGACTGGCTGCCACGACTTGGCGGACACAGAAAAGAAACCCTGGATGCACTTCACGACAACGAAGGCCAGGCATATGTAAGTGAGAACCATACATCGAAAGCAGGAACCGGCACAGAATTCGTAGCTGTACGATTCGGAAACGTTCTGGGCAGCAACGGAAGCGTGATCCCGCTGTTCAAGCGCCAGATCGAAAAAGGCGGTCCTGTCACCGTCACACATCCGGACATCATCCGTTACTTTATGACCATTCCGGAGGCCGTAAGCCTTGTCCTCCAGGCAGGAACCTACGCCAAAGGCGGCGAGATCTTCGTCCTGGACATGGGAGCCCCGGTAAAGATCGACACCCTTGCCCGAAACCTGATCAAGCTTTCCGGCTACACCCCGGACGTAGACATCAAAGTCACCTACACCGGTCTCCGCCCAGGCGAAAAGCTCTACGAAGAAAAGCTGATGGCCGAAGAAGGCATGGAGAAAACTCCAAACGACCTCATCCACATCGGCAAACCCATCGAAATGGACGTACAGGAATTCTTCAAACAGCTGGAAGTCCTGGCAGCATATGGCTACGCCAACAGCGAAAAGATCCGAGACATCGTAGCCGCGATCGTACCGACCTATCACTCTGCGGATTCCGACCTGAAGCTGCATAAGAAGGTGTATGAGGAGCTGATGAGTGAGGCGGCTGTGGCTGCGGAGAAGAATTGATAACTGATCAATAATTTATATATATACGAAAACGAAGGAGTGTTGAAAAAATGAAAATCCCATTTTCACCGCCAGATATTACAGAGGCAGAAATCGAACAGGTAGCAGAGGCTTTAAGATCCGGATGGATCACAACAGGCCCGAAAACAAAAGAACTGGAAAGAGAAGTTGCGGATTTATACGGTACCAATAGAGCTGTATGCCTGAATTCGCAGACTGCATGTGCGGAAATGACACTTCGTCTTCTGGGAATTCACGAAGGCGATGAAGTGATTACTTGCGCTTATACCTATACCGCAAGTGCATCGGTGGTGTGTCATGTCGGGGCAAAGCTGGTTCTTATTGATACACAGGAAGATTCTCTGGAAATGGATTATAACAAGCTGGCAGAAGCTATTACAGAAAAAACAAAAGTGATCATTCCGGTGGATCTTGGCGGAGTGCCATGCGACTATGACAGGATCTTCTCTATCGTAGAAGAGAAAAAGAAGCTTTTCCATCCAGCCAATAAGCTTCAGGAAGCAATCGGAAGAGTTATCGTAATGGCAGATGCAGCCCATGCATTTGGTGCGACCTGGCATGGAAAACCAGTGGGCAGCATTGCGGATTTTTCAAACTTCAGCTTCCATGCAGTGAAAAACTTTACGACAGCGGAAGGCGGCGCTGTGGCATGGAGAGATATCAAAGGAATTGATAATGAAGAAATCTATCATCAGTACCAGCTGTTATCACTTCATGGTCAGTCAAAGGATGCCCTTGCCAAAACACAGCTTGGCGCCTGGGAGTATGACATCATCGGACCTTGGTTTAAATGCAATATGACCGATGTAGTTGCCGGAATCGGACTGGCGCAGATGAAACGGTATAAAGGTCTCCTTGCACGAAGAAAAGAGATCATCAGCAGATATGATGCAGCATTTAAACCACTTGGCATCGAAGTACTGGATCATTACAACGAAGAGCATCAGTCCTCCGGACACCTGTACATCACCAGAATCCCGGGAATCAATCTGGAGCAGAGACACGAGATCATCGTCAAAATGGCAGAAAAAGGGGTTGCCTGCAACGTACATTACAAACCACTGCCAATGATGACTGCTTATAAAAATATGGGATTTGATATCAAGGATTACTCGAATGCTTATAAGCGATTTGAAAATGAGATCACATTGCCGTTGCATACGAAGTTGACGGATGAGGAAGTGGAGTATGTGTGTGAGATGTTTTGTGGGATTGTGAAGGAATATATTAAATGAAAAAAATCATGATTTTGGGAGCAAGTATATTACAGCTTCCAGCGATAAAAAAGGCAAAGGAAATGGGTCTGGAAGTTGTAGTTGTCGATATGAATCCGGACGCAGTAGGCTTTCAGACAGAAGGAATCGAAAAAGAAATCATAAGCACGATTGATATACCTGAGATAGTGAAAGCCGCAAAAAGACATGCTATTGATGGAATCATGACACTTGCTACGGATATGCCAATGAGAGCAGTAGCGGCAGTGGCAAAGGAAATGAATTTGATTGGAATCAGTGCAGATACAGCTGTGAAAGCAACAAATAAAGCAGAAATGCGGAAGGCACTGAAAAAAGCAGGTGTTCCAATTCCTGTATTTTACAAAGTATCTACTAAAGAAGAATATCTGGAAGCAGTAGGAAAAATAAAAGAAGCAGGTTATCGATGTATTATAAAACCGGCAGATAATTCGGGAAGCAGGGGAATCGATCTGCTTAAAGATTATGACAGTGAAACTGTGGAAAAGGCTTATAACTACAGTAAGGAATCTTCAAGGTCCGGAGATCTCATGGTTGAAGAGTATATGGAAGGATCAGAGGTAAGTGTAGAAACTTTAAGTGTCAACGGCGTATGCCATGTTATTCAGATTACAGATAAGCTGACAACAGATGCACCATATTTTGTAGAAATGGGACATTCACAGCCATCAGGTCATACAGAAGAAATAAAAAAGCAGATAGCGGAGGTGGCTATTGCAGCGAATCACGCAATTGGTATTTCAAATGGACCATCCCATACAGAAATCAAAATAACGAAGGATGGACCTAAAGTTGTAGAGCTTGGAGCGCGGCTGGGAGGAGATAATATTACGACTTATCTTACGCCTCTTTCCACAGGTGTAGATATGGTTGAAAGTTGTATACGAATTGCACTTGGTGAAACTGCAGACTTAGAGCCTAAATTTCATAAAGCATCTGCTATAAGATATTTTAGAGTTGAGCAAGGTTTCATCAGAGATATCAGGGGACTTGAAGAAGCCAGAAAGATTCCAGGTGTAAAACAGATTTATGTTGTACATGGGATCGGGGAAAAAATGAATGGCATAAAGAGTAGTGGAGATCGCAGCGGCTTTGTAATCGCTCAGGCAGATACAGCTGAAGAGGCTGTAGAAATATGTGAAAAAGCACTGGATTTAATAGAAATAGAAATGGAGTAAGGGAAGTATAAATTCATGTATGAAAGATACATAAAAAGATGTTTGGATGTTATATTTGCAGTCATTGCACTGCCAATCGTATTAGTAGTCTGTATTATTTTTGGGGCACTGATCTGGCTGGAGGACAGAGGAACAATTTTTTATCTGGCAAAGAGAAGGGGAAAAGACGGGACAATCTTTAATATGTATAAGCTTCGTTCCATGAAGGTAAATGCGCCAGATATTAGAAATAAGGATAATTCAACTTTTAACAGTGCAGATGATCCAAGAGTAACAAAAATCGGAAAGCTGATGAGAAAAATTTCAGTTGATGAGCTACCGCAGGTATTTAATATTCTGAAAGGAGACATGAGCTGGATCGGACCAAGGCCAGTAACAACAGACAGACCATTGTCTGAGTATGACCAGAAAAGAAAAGATCGTTTAAAAGTAAAACCAGGCATTACAGGGTATACACAGGCCTATTATCGAAATAATATTTCGCAGGAGGACAAACTGGCTTTGGATGCAAAATATGCACAAAAAGTAACATTTCTGGGAGATTTGAAGATTTTCTTTAAAACAATTGAAACTGTAGTATGCAGAAAAAATGTTTATACAAATTAGAAGGGAGAAGAAAAAATGGGTGTTGAAGGAAAAAGACTTTTAGTATTAGGTGCTGGAAGAGGACAGATCGGACTATATAAAGCAGCAAAAGAGATGGGAATCACAACAATTGCAGGAACCATGCCTGATAATAATCCTCCAGGAATTCCTCTGGCAGATGAAGTGTGCTTTATGAATATCGCAAATCCTGATGAGGTTGCTAAAAAAGCAGCGAAGCTTAAATTGGACGGAGTGGCTACTTGCTGTCTGGATACAGGGATTTCAGCTCTTGGAAAAACCTGTGATTCTTTAGGATTAACAGGACTTCCGGAAAAAGCAGCCATCATGTGTAATGATAAGTCAAAAATGAAAAAAGCATTTATGGAATACGGTGTAAGTACAGCACAGTATTTTGAAATTTCCAGTGAAGAGGAATTAAAAAATGCATTGGATAAAATTAAATTACCAGTGATCATTAAAGCAACGGATTTACAGGGAAGTAATGGAATTTACATAGCAAAAACAGAAAAAGATGCCTATGACGGATTTCATGCAGCAATGGGATTAACAAAAAGATCGTACTGTATTGTAGAAGAGTTCATAGAAGGATGGGAATTTGGTGCGCAGGCATTTGTATATAACAATGAGGTACTTTTTGTTATGCCACATGGTGACGAAACTTATATGAGCCATACGGCAGTACCGGTAGGCCATTATGTTCCGCTTGACTGTGATGAAGATGTTCACAAACAGACAGAAATAGCAGTAAAAAGCGCAATCAAGGCATTGGGATTAAATAACTGTGCAGTAAATGTGGATCTGATCCTCCGGGATAATAAAGTGTATGTCATTGAGCTTACCGGACGTGTAGGTGCAAACTGCCTTCCAGAGCTTGTGGAAATCAACTTTGGAATCGAATATTACAAAATGATCGCAGCAATGGCTGTTGGAGAAAATCCGTTGGAGTATTGGGAAAAGAAACGTGAGACTACAAAAGCCGGACTTGCAAAGATGATTTTGGAAACACATCAGGGAGGTATTCTTGACTATATAAAATCAAATAATAATGACAGTGAAGATGTTTTAGAAATAACATTTTTTAAACATGAAGGGGACAACATAAGAGTATTTGAAAATTCTAATGATTGTATAGGCCAAGTGATAGTACAGGGTAATAATCATGAAGAGTGTGAAATTACATTGAATAGTATACTGAAAAATATTGAAATGAAATTAAAATAGAGTATTTATAAAATTATGTATCAAATACAGGGAGTTTGAAAAGTTAGATATTATGAAAACATTGTGCATATTTGCAAATGAGTTTCCATATGGCAGTTGGGAAGCATATCTTGAAACAGAAGTGAAATTTTATTCAGAGTTCGATAAAGTATATATTTTTTCACTTCAATTAAGCCTGCAAATAAAAAGTCAAGGCTAAATTGAAAGAACATTGAAAATTTTATACAGGTTGAAAATTGGGTATCAAAA
>NZ_RCXU01000055.1:0-7978 GCF_004167315.1 Blautia sp. aa_0143 | reverse complement strand
ACAATGCTTTGCATTAATCAAGATCTATTTTATATTTGGGGCAATATTTTCAAGCTAATTGGTGTTGCCCTATAACATAGTAAAAATCTCGATCGACTACATTATAATAGAACTACACGACTTTAGCAAGTGAAAATTTCAACGACTTCTTATTTATTCTTATCTGTGCTGCCAAATCCACCATTACGAAAGGTTTCTACACGATCATCTTCCGTGATTCCATACTCCATAAAGATTCCTTGAGCAAATGCATCACCTAAATTAATATGTACTGATCATATGTACCTGTGTTCGGGAACACTCTTGTATAATAAACAACGCTACCGTTTTCAATAGTTTTCATCTTCAATTTCCTCAAAGATATCTTTCATGTTGCTCATGAGTTTGTTATATGCTTTAACTACTTTTTTATAAAGATTGTTATTACCTCTGTCATCTGGATTATGGAATGATGCAAATACTGTTCCATTAGCATAATTCACGTTGATAGATACAAAATTATCTTCTTTATCTACTGATAAATGCAGTATGATTTCTTCTTTATAAAGAGGTTTGTCTAACAAGTAATAACCGTATGAATTTTTAAAGTTATTTGCTAAAAAATCTCTTTCTCTCACAAAGGATTTTATACGATAATTCTTTGGCTCAACCATAGTTTATTTTCTCCTTTAAGGTGTGGGAATCGGTTAAGACTCCCACAATTTTTATATATTAATTAATCACATTTGCTCCATCCACAGGCTTTACAAACATTGCATCCACCTTCAAAAGTAAGTTCTTCTCCGCATACAGGACACGGATTTTTTACGTTAACAGATTGTTCTTTATCTTCTGTATTTTTCTTAATTACTTTTGATTTCACATTAGACGTTTCAATATCGTCACTAAAAATGCTATTTTTCATTTCTTTATACATATCAATTAGTGCATTGGCAATAGCATCAGGACAACATTTTCCTTTGCTTGTATCATGTTTAGTCATTGTTCTTCCAACATATGAAGGGCAAGCAGGACAACTTTTTAATTGATCTGCAATTGTATATACATCAACTCCTGCTCTTGCGCTTAAAGAAATTAAACGAGATACAGCAGCTAAATTTGATTGACATCCACCTGTAGAACCTTTTGAAATGTAGGTTTCAAGTAATTCGCCAGTGATAGGATCAAACATTGCTACAATATGTAAACTTCCACATCCAGACATAACTTTACGTTTTAATCCAATTACGTTATCATCTGCAACGACAATATATCCTCTTGGAAGAGTTTTCTTTTCTTTATCATCATTAATATCTGATCAGAGAAATTTCTTTCCCATCTGTATTCCAGTCTGTTACATCCTCAACAGCAATCATGGTTTTTTCTGTTGCTGTCGTAGCGTGTCCCATCAGGAATGCACTTGTTGCGATGATAGTAATGAATAACGTTGCAATGATTTTCTTTTTCATTTTTATATTCTCCTTTTATTTATGATCTTTATTATAGGTACTAAAAAACACACAAGCGTTATATACTTGTGTGCTATGTTACTGCCTATAAATCAATCTTTTTCTACTAAATAAAAAACTCCATCACACTCAAAAAGCATCCAAACTGTCAAATTTTCATCAAGGATATTGCCCTTGTATATAATAAATTTATTTTCCTTTGCCATTCTATTGAGTTTTACTAAATTAATCTCAACGCCTGTGATTTGTTCTTCATCTATTGTTGTTATTGTTATATTCATTCTTGTTTACCTCCTTAAAACATGGATTTTATTTTGTGTAATACTTCTGGACGTTAATCGTATCCTCAAGATCACACATTTTACAGCCCTTGACGTTGTCAAGTTGCTCTTGAATATCAACGGGAAATGCAAGACTTTTAAATGTATCTTTGCATTCCTGAAAAATTTGATTCTGTATTGTTTCGGGAAGCTCACATACATATGTGTGAGCTGTGATATTAACTTTATTCATCGTGTTACCTCTTTAAAATTACAATCTCATTGCAAGATACAAGCCATAACCAAATATGGCAAGTACTGCAAATATAGCCGTATACTGTAAAAGACATACGGCTTTTTCTTTTATTGATGATCCTTGTAAATCATCAATAATTATTTCTGCTTCAAACAGTACCGCACCTATAAATAAAATGCAGTAAATTATATTAATGATCATGTTCAATCCTCCTGTAATATATCTGAGAAGAAATCTTTGAGATCATCATCAAAATCATCAAAGCTTTCTTCCTTTTCATCATCGAGATCATCATCTGGAATAGTGTCGATCTCGATGCTATTCAACATTTCTTCAAATGTCATGATCTTACCTCCTTTAATTCGCCAGATACTAGCATCATGGCGAAAGTGTCAGATGTGATGATCGTTACCGTATCATCATCAGAAATAACAAGTCCGTAAACCTGTTTATTTTCTGAGAATTTTTGTGCACCACAGAAAAGAAAATACAGATTTGTACTTTCTTTTTCACTTGCACGTCTGATAGACTTGCAAAGTGCTTTGATATCGGCTGTTGTGCCGATATATGCAACTCCAGTTACAATGGATGAATTATCATCCATCATGGAAATAATTTCATATTTTTTCATTTTTATATCCTCCTGTATTTGTATTCTCTTTTTTGTTCTCATTTTTGTAAGCCATATTATCAGGCATTAGAAACAAGTCTTATCTACTACTCACCGCCCATCCAGGTCTTATGCTTTTGCCCGAAAAGGATCTTGCTTTGCTTGCCCGTATGACTTGCAACTTATCAAAACAAAAAGCAAGTGATTAATGATTAACCGCTTGCAAGTTATACAGTTGCGGTTTTTATTGTGATCCGCTCACATTCTAAGAACCTGTATTTGTCCCACTTTTTTGTTTTACGTTCCTTTTCATTAACGATAGGATGTATTATTGTTTACACCCTCCATATGGTTTTTTGTCCTCCGTGCTATGGCTACGGACAGGAAACGTTTACGGGTTTTACCATACCGCCGTTTTTTGATCGGATACGGACAACCGACTTTTTTGTTATTGTTACCCTGTTAACATGGGCTTTTGATCGGACTTTTCTTTTCCTTGCCATCCTGTCAGTATCGCAACCCTTGCAAGTTTTTGTTACTTGTTTGGACATCACTTTCTTTTTTATAGTGCGGTTGACTGCACTATTTGAAAATGTTAATATGTTACTTGGAGGTATCTATTTAAGGGGACTTACAAGCTTTTCAGCTACGCCCCTTGTGTTAATTGTTAGCGTTGGCTTCGAGTGCTTCTTCGATGGTTGCATACTCGATGCCATCCACTTTTCCAATGTATCCAAAATCTGTATACATTGAATGATACCTCCTTTTTTATGTATTTGTGGGACAAGTCAACCACCTTGTTATACTTGCGATATCTACTTTTTCGTATCGGTGTGGCGTCCCATCCAAGACGCCCGACATCACGATATTTTCGCTTTATCGCTCACACGGTAACAAGTCCGTGTGTCACTTTATTTAATTAGATATCAACTGGACTATGTATTGCTTTATGTCCTCTGTTGATGGTATTACTATAATCTATTTTTTAGATTATATCAATTGGCATTTTGAATAAATTATAATCTAATTTTTAGTCTATATTGTACACTATTTTTTAGATTACATTATTTTGCACATATTTTACTTTTAGAAAGAGGTGTTTTTGTTGATAATATACAAAATAGATGTATTAAATGAATTAAAAAAACATGGTTATAATACTTATAAGATAAAAAAAGAAAAAATATTTAATCAAACTCAGATGCAAAAAATGAGAAATGGCGAAAAAATTACATTTGAAACATTAAATAAATTATGTGAATTAACTGAATTACAACCTGGTGATATACTAGAATATAGAAAAGAAATATGACAAGATCATATAAGAAAAACAGCAATTCGATTATACACGGCAATTTACTGTATTACAGTAAAAAAGGGAAAAGAACACGTAAAGATAAAAGGACATGTATATTTTATAATTCAAAAAATCAAAAATGTAAAAATGAAAAGTGTCATATCAGCTATTGTGTGACTGCGAAAGATTGTACACAATATAAAAGAAAAAAGAAAAGAAAAGCATCTATTAAAGCATCATGTGAAAATATAAGATATCAAGAT
This sequence comes from Blautia sp. aa_0143, assembly GCF_004167315.1. Lineage (NCBI taxonomy): Bacteria > Bacillati > Bacillota > Clostridia > Lachnospirales > Lachnospiraceae > Blautia > Blautia sp. aa_0143. The sequence goes on along the minus strand of NZ_RCXU01000055.1, from coordinate 3,844 downwards.
CAATATTTAGATTATCCTAGTCAGTCAGGAATACATGAATCTATGCCATTACAAAATGTAATATTAAGCAAAAACATAGGAACGTCATGTCATACTGAGTTTTTAAAAAATAAAGATAATAAGCGTAGAGATAAAAGAAAATGTATTTATTATGAAAAGATAAACAAAATTTGTAATTTGTTAAAAGCTCGTTGTCCTGGATCAAGCCATTGTAAAAGTTATCATGAAAAAGAAGAAAAATAATCGCATATAATAGGATATAATACCGTATAACGCTTGTGATCTGTATAACCTGTATATCATGCCTTATTTACAGATATACCATTATAAGCTTGTAATTTACGTTTTAAGACGTTTTAATGCTTATATGATATAAGTGTTAGCTTATGTCAAGAAAATGGATTATAGGGCGTTTTACAAGGTCGTTTTTCGGATATGATCGTTTTTATGTGATGTTTTTGTCAGATCAGATGTTTTGTTTTGATGTGATTTTATTATGATTATTTATGTGGATTTTATCTGATATAAGCGTGGTATTATGTGGTTTTAAGATATATTTTTGTTATGGATATTTTCGTTTTTATTGCGATATATCCATATTAATTTTATATGATTGATTTATAATTGACTTGTGATAGATCTATTTTTATCTGATTGTAGTATTATTATGGTATTATTTTTTTGTGAGTTGTTATGGTTTATTGTGAGCTGTTTTTTGGTTGATATATTGATTAATATAATCGTATGCAATGCCTTATATTATAATGATTTATAAGTGTTTTGTGGTTGATCTGGTATAGTGTTTAGTGTGGTTGTATAATGGTATTATAATATGGTTAATGTGGTATAATAGTATTATATATGTATGATGTGAGTATGTATGTATAATGTATGGTTGTATGATATCATATGTATATGAGTATGGTTGTATATATGGTTGTATGAGTATGTATGTTGTATGTGTATGGTATATTAGCGTTATATGTTATGCGTGTACAGTGTGCGTGATATGATATGATGATCTCAGATTGATATATACATGTGTGATATGATCTTGTGTTATATGTGCGTTATGATCTCAGGACTGATGCTGTGAGATATATTATATATACGGATTTTGGGCGTGCTGCACGACTGGAATTTTGTATGTAGTTTTGAATACTACGTGTAATTGTATTAGATACTATATTATGTGGATATTAGTATTGTATTATGTGGTTATGTGTGTATATGTGGATAACTGTGTGGATAACTTCAATATTAATGTGGATAACTTTTTTGTTGCATTTGCAACACTTTTACGAACTTTTTTGAAAATGTTGTGTTTTCGTGTATTTTCGCACATTATCTCTTGCTATCTCTTATTTGCTCTTGTTTTCTCACTTTTTCATTATATCGTAATAATTAACTATATTGTATATACAATTTAATTGTAGCATGGGGCGGTGTAAGTTAGTATGTACTATCTTTTTTACATTGTTTTGTGCTTCAAATTATTTTATATCCAATATTTTATCCAGATCACCGCCAGAAAAAAGTCAAAAAATAACAAAACTTGACTTTTTTACACTTTCGCAAAAAGTGCAAAAGTTAGATTTAATCAACTATAGCAAGGCTTTACAGGATCAGCTATATTATACTATTTTTGTATAGATTGTAACGCCAGGGCAGGGGGATACTTTACATTTTTAAAGCGTTGAAGCATTGACGTTTGGGGTGTATGTGTTCAACTCACACTCCACGTCCAAAAATCAAAATTACAAATCATCACATTATATCACTAGCATAAAACTCTCACTCATCCATCACATCATCACTCTCTCAATAAATTGTATCAAATTCACACACAATTCATCAAAACTACCCTATCCGACTTCGACATAGAGTTCGACCACACACTTACATATCAACGCAAAATAAATTTTCTGACAATTTAAAATCATCTATTTTTACCCAAAATCACTCATCTTAATTTCAAAAATCCCTTGTAAAATCTAATAATTTACGAACTCTCCTCGAACTCCTATCGAATCACATATCTCATGATCACAAACTCAATCCAATTTCACCATCACCCAAAATCCCAAAATCCCTTATCACATCTATATAAATAAACAGTATCATTTCCTATTTAAATGCATTTCATTTTATTACTCCACTGCAACAATCACACCTCTCGAAGTCCACAATCTCATTCCATCAGAAAATACCAGTCTAAATTGTGTCAAATTTTCGCATAATTCTAGCTCCGCTAATTGTTCAAATGAAGCTGATATATATTCTGTTCCTTTGTCTGTCACCATTGTTCCTGGAATTGATTTATTAATCCATTCATGTTCCCCTATGTTAATTCCAAATATTTCACATAATAAATGTTTGTCTGAAACAATGTTTTCCATTAATCCAGATATAGAATGGATACCTCCCTTCCATGACAAATTATATCCATAACATAATCCACAATAAGCATCTATGCAAACTGTTAAAATTGGTCTACCTATAATGTTTCCATCTGTATTAATAAGATAGATATCGCAGATAGTTGAATCTAGCATACCAGTTCCTATCGTTGGAGCAAATTCTTTAATTCCATTTCCTAGTAACGGACGATGATTTTTTTGATAATCTTTAATTCCATTTCTGGAAATATAATATGTTTGTAATTTTTTTGTTTTTCTGTAAAAATATCGAAACTGATAAAAAGAGGGATGACTTTCCTGTAACTTATCGTTAATAGTATATTTTTCTTTAAGCATAAATAAATATGCTGTGTATAGACTATTTTTTCTTTTGGTATAAAAGAATTTATTTAACGCCCATCGCATATTCTTTTCATCTTTACTAAGGGTTTTATTTGATATATTCTTTTTAGGTGCTAAAATTGTTTTGTCTTGAAATGCTAAATAATCACATAAATACTTTCTTAAAGTTTGTCCACTAATGTTATTTTGGATGGATATGTTTTTTTTTAAAATATTTCTTTTTTTCTTGTTATCTATTTCATAAATTAAAGGTTCTATAATGCCGTATCTAAAATAAATAATGCTTTGGGATCTTGCATCTAACTCATTAATATTATATAAAGTTTTATGACTTATGATAAGTAATTCTTGATCATTACATGGGATATATGATTCTAGCAATTCTATGTTTATCCAATATGGCATGTTGCGTTTAATGCAATTAATCACAAGAGCGTGATTATTTTTGATTGTAATAATTCTAATTATTTCACCATTATTTTTTAGTAAATCATTCTTCAACATTTGTTACAATCCCCCAATCTTCTATTCCGTGATTCAACCAATAATTCCTGCTTATGTCTAACATTTTAATCGTCATAGGTTTATTGAGAAACCTTCTTTCAACACACTCCCGTATAAAAACATCTCCATTTTTTCTTGTGCATAAAAAATCGCTCATATATTCAGTATTACATAAATATACATTACAATGGATCTGTTTAATGCCGTTATCGGAATCTAATTTATCTGCATATTTTGATTGCAAATCACTGTAAAATCTACATACCTCATCCGATTTTGAAAGTATCCTCTTTTCGCATCGTCCCTTATATTTTTGTTTTCGCATATTTTACACCTCTTTTCATTTTCCCAAAAACAAATAAATTTTCCCAAAAACGTTCCCAAAAATAAATTATTTTCCCAAAAACGTAGAAATGGGGGAAATCATAAAAGCCTGTAACCCTATTAAAATCAACCTTTATAAAACATTTGGAGCGATTTTCCCAAAAACGTTCCCAAAAATGCAAATTATGCTTAAACGGAATGCCAGTTCCGCTACTGCGGAACTGCTATTCCATTTTTAACGGTACGAAGTACCG
>NZ_RCXU01000054.1:0-8948 GCF_004167315.1 Blautia sp. aa_0143 | reverse complement strand
ATAAAGCTGGATACAGCATTTTTTAGTAAAAAAATAAATATATTTTACTTATAATGTGCAGATATGCACAGTTTACGTTTTCATCTCGGCAATTGAATTACCGAGGATTCCCGCTTATCTTCCTAAATTCGTTGCTTTTGTTAATGTATCCAATGAATAGGAGCGTCCCTCTCCCACAACAACATAATCCGGATTTACATCATTCATTGTGATACCTACATCATAAAGTGCATTTAACAGGCCGGCTTCTCCTATCACAAATGCCGAACAGCCTGCCGCCTGTTCTTTTAAAAATGCGGCTGTTGCCAATGCACTGGTATAAAAATGTTCTTCTGGCACATCAAGTCCCATCCTAGCCAGTTTCTGATTTAATTCTCGTGGTGTATATCCACTATTATTTGTCAAAAACAAATATTCTTTCTTTTCATCATGCAACCACTGGATGAATTCTGGAACACCTGGCAATATCTGATTGCCATGATAGATCACACCATCCATATCACAGATGAATCCTTTTTTTTCATTAAAATCGATTATGGATTTTATCATGTTCATATGCGCCCTGCCTTTCTTGTTTCTTTAGAATACACCTTACTCTTTTCATAATAAAATAAAGCGCTATTTTCTACAAATATTTTTATATTATATCATCCACACATGAAATCAAATACATAGCACTGTAAAATCAAAGTAAATATTTCGATCAACAGAACCTTTTATGACAACATCTCTTTCACACAAGTACTTCGATAATCACTTGGTGATATTTTATATCTTTCTTTAAATACTCGGTTAAACGTTCTCTGACTTTCAAATCCACTATCCAGACAAATATTTGTAATAGAATCACTCGTATTTTCCAAACGATGGCATGCATAGTTCAGCCTTGCATCATTAAGATATTGATTAAAGTTTCTATGGAATGTCTTGGAAAAGAGTCTGGATAAAACATATTTGCTCACGCCCAGGTCTTTTGCCATCTCTTCCAACGAAAACTTCTTCTTGAAATTTGCTGATATATAGGAAACTGTCTGGTAAATAAGATCGTTGCTCCCCACACTGCTCTTTTCTACCAAATTTAATTTTCCTATGCAGCGTGCCAACACAATTTGAAGATATGCCTGTGCAACAGTAATATCCGACTGTTCTGTCTCTAAAATTGCATTTATAACCCTATATACCTCCGGTTCAACCTTTTCCGCTTTGATGATTGGGTATTCAGGAGCCATGGATTGCATGATATCTGCAAATTTGGCTATCGTAAATGGCGATGCAATCAGATAAGTCGCTTTATTTACACCGGGTGTCAGTACCTGATAGTGATGAATAACATCTGGAAATACAAAGCCTATATCTCCTTTTTCCATATGGTATAGTTCCTGTCCGACACCAAGTTCTAATGATCCACTTGTTACACAAACGATCTCCAGTGCATTATGAAGATGTGGTTCAATATGTTTTGACTTCCTATTTATTGCTATGATCTCCTCTTTTGTGTCAACATATTTTAACTGCATGAAATACTCCCCTTTGCAACATTTGTCTATATCTTCTTTCGATTTGGCAAGCAATCCTTTTACACCTATCTTATAATCAACTTGTAAATAAGGAAAGGAGGAATTGCAAATGAGCAACCTAAAAAAATATCTGAATGGCCTTTTAGTATTCTACACTGAATATTTTGAGCATCCTTACCATGTATAAATACTAAAAGGACTATTTTGTGAAAACTGAATATTTTCTTAAGGCCATTTCACAAAAATGAAGTGGTCCTTTTTTATTTTCAAAATACAGTTCTATCACTTTATATATAGAAAAAAGCACTGTCTCATCGAGCAACGACCAGACAACGCTTTCTCCTGTCAATTCTAATTTATGTCTAATGCATCTGTTACTTCATCTGCAGCAATTCCTTTTTCTGCTTTCAGTTTTTTATTTGCATCTTCTACATTCATTCTTGAAAGCACAAACATAATCAATACATCAAAGATTAACGGAAGCCAAAGATACATGAACTGCATCATATCAAGTGCAGACTGTGGCTGAGTTGCATTTGTTCCGACATATCCACTGAACTCAAGCATCCATCCAACAACAGCGGTTCCAATACCTCCACCGATTTTTACACCAAGAGAAGTACAAGAGTACATCGTTCCGTCAATTCTCTTTCCCTGCGTAAGATAAGTGTATTCAGAGCAAGATGCGATAACTGCGTTCATATCTCCCTGCCATGGTCCCTGACCTAAGGCTGCAAGAGCTGTAAATGCCATCATCAGCGGAACACTGCCCATATATCCGGCAACAACAACAAGTGCTCTACCGATGACTGCTAAGACGTAACCTCTTAAGTTCAGTTTATACATACCTTTCCACTTACCAACTAATGTCGGTGTGAAAATCAGGGCAATGATCAGTGGAATATTTACTGACCATGCAAATTGTCCAAACAAATTCTTATTTTTCAGTACCCATGTCATGTAATAAATGCCAGCTCCAATCATGGCACCATATAACTGCTGTAAAATATATGTTCCACAAATCATCATGTAATATTTGTTTTTGACAAGAAGCTTGAATGCCTGTACCATTCCATACTTTTCATTATCATTCTTTACTTCTCCTTCATTAAGTTCTTCCTCCGGAAGTTCCTTAACAGAAAGTGCTGAAATCGTATTTACGACCAGACCAATGATTGCATAGATAATAGCAACCGTTCTCCATGCCGCAGCATCTCCACCACATTTATCTACAAATCCAACTGTAATCGCCTGAATCAGAAGACTTGTTGAAAATGCAAAAATAAAACGGTAAGATCCCATCTGTACACGCTCTTTGCTGTTCTTTGTAATCAGTGACGTAAGTGCTGAATAAGCAATATTGTTTGCTGTATAAAACACACCATTTAACAGTGTATAAGAAATAAAGAACCATGCATATTTAGCCGTTGTTCCCAAGCTGACTGGTACTGCAAAGCAGCAGACCAGCGTAATGGCACAACCAATGTATCCGTATAGCATCCATGGCTTCGCTTTTCCCATTTTACTGTGTGTTTTGTCAATCATTGATCCAAAAAATATATCCGTAAAACCATCAAATAGTTTTGATGCGGCAATCAGGGTACCTACGACACCTGCAGCAAGTCCTACTGAGTCCGTCAGATAGACCATCATGAAAGATGTCAGGAAGGCATAGACTACATTACCTGCAATATCACCTGATCCATATCCAATCTTGTTATACCATTTCAAATACTTTTTTTCTTCCATCGAATTTCTTTGCTCCTCATCTTCATCGCACTTAGAATCTCAATATGGCTAACCGTATGATATCTAATTCTGTTTTTTTCTCTGATTTTGTCTGATTGCTCTGTATATCCGGACTTTACATAACAATCAGACTCTCTTTCCTTGTTTACGGGTTACATGAAACTTTATTATCCCTTTACATACGGTATCAGTGTAAACTGAAACCGGAATAATACATCATCAAATCGGTACTGATCCAATACAACTGGACCACAACTATTAGAACCAATGCCATTTAATGCGTAGTCAACGCAAAATACTACACTATCTGATTCTGTCAGTTCATAATTATGCGTTTTCTTCTCAAGTTCTTCCTGCGTATAATAAGAAGCATTGAATGAAAATGCCTTTTCTGCGGATGCCACAATTCCATATCGGCTGTTGTTAAGCTCTACATATTCACAATCATAATGGCTTCCATTTTCCTGTGGGCGAATATAATCCTCATGCAAATCATCTACATTTGCCTGATACAAACCGTGGCTCGCAGCCTGATGTTTGTCACAATAGCTTTCCTGTGGTCCCATTCCAAAGTATCGTGCAGCTGAAAGTTTTTTATCCAGGAACATCCTCACACCAAATCTCGGAAGATCCGGGAATTCATCGTCTTTTGTTACTGCAATATCTGCATCAATCTTTCCAGCAGCTTCTATTTTCCATGTAATCGTCACATCAAGAATCTTCTGTACTGTCTCTGCCACAACGGAAGCATGGCTTGTAATCTTCACACCATGTTTTCCCTGCACAACCTCTGTCGTATAGGCTCTTGTGTAAGCCTTATCATAGTGGGCTTTCTTCCATTCAGACTTGATGTACATATCATTATCTGTTGGAGCTCTCCAAATATTTAATTCCATCGGATGGTTCAAGTATTCCCGCCCTGCGAATTTCATCTCTGTAAAGAGTGCAGTACGTTTGTCTATGGTATAAGCAAATTCACGCCCCTTGATATGAATCTGTGTATCATTTTCATTTACCTGTAATTCAGAGTCCACTACTGTTTTTGGTATCCATTTCTCTGCAAGTTTACATTTTGTATCCTCTTTACTTACCTCAATTTCATCAAATCCAAGAATATGGTCTTCATCCAACAGTGGCAATTCTTTTTTCAGATGGTAAATAAGTTTTAAATAACATTTCCCATTCTCTGGAACATTGATCTTCAGGTTTGTTTTTCCTTCCCCATGTGGTGCCACAGAAAACTCCGGAAGTATGCCTTTGCTGATCACAAGACCATCCTGTGTCAGCTCATAACTGATCTTCACATAATCTTTCAAGTCATCAAAATCCATGTAGTTATGAAGCACCAGTTCTCCGCTTTCTTTGTCATAGGAAATAACCCTTGCCGGTCGATAAACATTCTTGTATTCCAAAAGTCCTGTATGTACCGTTCTGTCCGGATATACTAATCCATCCATACAGAAGTTGCCATCATGAATTTCTTCGCCATGGTCGCCCCCATAAGCATATATAGTCTTTCCATTCTCAGCAGTTCCATGAGCAATCGCATGGTCACACCATTCCCAGACAAAGCCGCCGCACATTTTATCATTATCCTGAATCATCTGGAAGTAATCTTCAAAATCTCCAGGTCCGTTTCCCATGCTGTGACAGTACTCTACCAAAAGGAAGGGTTTGCTTCCATCTTTATCCAGATATTCCTGAATTTCGGAAAGCGCTGGGTACATCCGGCTGTACACATCCAGATTGCTGTAATCATATGTTTCATCATAATTACGGTATCTTGCACTCTCATATTGTGTGATACGGTCTGGATCAAAATTCTTTGTCCATTCCAGTGCTTTTTCAAAGTTGCAGCCATAAGCACTCTCATTTCCCATTGACCACATAACAATACAGAAACGGTTTTTGTCACGTTCCACCATGAGTTTTACGCGATCAACGATTGCCTCTTCCCATACCGGATCATCTGCAATCTTCTCATTCCATCGTTTGAACCGATTGTAATCAGTGTCTTCTTTTCTGTAGATCATAAATGGACCATGAGCTTCAATATCTGCTTCATCTATTACCATGAATCCATACTTGTCACACATTTCATAGAAAAATGGTGCGTTCGGATAGTGGCTGGAACGGATCGCATTAAAATTATGCTGCTTCATTAACGTAAGATCGGTTGTAATCTGTTCCGGATTGATTGTAAATCCAGTAACCGGATCAGAATCATGTCGATTGACACCACGGAATTTAATCTTCTGTCCATTTAAATAAATAACCTGGTCTTTAATCTCTATCTTTCTTAATGCAATGTGATCTACAATTACTTCATTCTCTGTTTCAAGAATCAGTTTATATAGATATGGATTTTCTGTATTCCAAAGTTCCGGACTTGCGATTTCTAATACAGCTGTTCCTTCTTCAGCAATACTTCCTAGTGCTACAACTGCTCCGTTTCTATCTTCAATCGAAATTTTTACATTTAACGGAGAGTAGAATTTCATTTCAATTTCTACTTTCGCAAGCATATCCTCAATTCTTGTTTTAATATGATAATCACTGATTGCCTGTTTTGGGCGTTTCAAAATGTACACATCCCGGAAAATACCACTCATACGGAATTTGTCCTGATCTTCCAAATAGGAACCATCACACCACTTCATTACCAACACTGCCACCGTATTCGTTCCATCCTGAAGTACATCGGTAACATCAAACTCACTGGTCATATGCGAAACCTGGCTGTATCCTATGTAAGAGCCATTGATCCATACGTAAAAGCAACTGTCTACTCCTTCAAAGTTCAAAAAAGATTTTGGCGCTTTCTCATCTCTACTGTACTCAAAAGTATGTACATAGACTCCACACGGAATGTCCTGTGGCACATATGGTGGATCAAACGGAAATGGATACCGGATGTTTGTATACTGGTGTGTATCATATCCAGCCATCTGCCATACACTTGGAACCTGAATCTCATCAAAATTTTCTGTATCATAATTCTTCTCAAAGAAAGAATCCTGAATGTCATAGATGCTGTTAAAATACTGGAATTTCCAAGTTCCATTCAATAACTGCATACGATCTGACTCTTCTCTGTGTTCCACCAAGTTATCCATTCTTCTGGATGCCGGAATATAATAGGCTCTGGCTGGCATTGTGTTTTCGTGCAGTACGCTTAGATTTTCATAATAACGTGGTACGATCATAAATAGCTCTCCTCCAATACATATACTTTTTTGTTCTTTGTTTTCCTAAAGAAAACCTTATACTTTACTTTTTGTTTACGTTCCTTAGTTATGCTATATATATAGCTTATCCTAATTCGCAAAATATGTCTATGAATTGGATTAGACAAAATATGCACTAAATGATACAATGATAAAAAGTACGAAAAGAGGTGCTGTCCTATGTATTTGAACACCGGTTATTTGAACCACTCACATATGGATTTCAAAGACAAAAGTCGTCCGCTGATTGTAGGTAGCTGTGGTACTTACCGTCTTTCCAGACATCCCAAACTTCCGACCTACCGTCCAAAGGGTCGTCTGGATTATCAGATTATATATATCACTGCTGGTTGTGGGCATTTTCATTTTGATAATGTAAATAATGAAACGATTGTTCCAGCCGGCAACATTGTACTGTACAGACCGAAAGAACTCCAAAAATATGAATATTACGGAGAAGATAAGACAGAAGTATACTGGATTCACTTCACAGGAAGCAATGTAAAAAATATCTTACGTCAATATGGGTTTCCGGATAAAGAACGTGTCTTTCAAGTGGGTACATCTAATGAATATGAACAAATTTTCAAACGTATCATTATCGAGCTGCAACGCTGTCAAGACAATTATGAGGAAATGCTTGTCCTTTTGCTACGTCATCTTCTGATCAGTTTCCACCGGGAACTGACAAGAGAGCACATATTAAAAAATGAATACCTTGATCATGAGATGGATAATGCTGTTACCTTTTTCAGTGAAAACTACAATCAAAATATCAATATTGATGATTATGCTGCCTCACGAGGCATGAGTGTCAGCTGGTTTATCCGAAATTTCAAAAAATATACCGGTTCTACACCAATGCAATTCATTGTGGGAATCCGCATCAACAATGCTCAGATGTTACTTGAAACAACAACTTATTCCATCCATGAGATTTCTAAGATTGTCGGATATGATAACCAGCTTTATTTCAGTCGGCTTTTTCACAAGCTGAAAGGATATTCGCCGAGAGAATACCGAAAAATAAGAAATAGGTTATGAAATCTATAATGTCATAAAAAGTGAACTACTCGGCAACTTAGTTACCAGAGCATCTGAAATCTGGCGGGATACCGCCTTTTTTCAGGGTGCGTCCATGACACCAATACTGCTTGCCTTTCGGCTATACAGCTACTTTTATTACTTCTGGATTTTTTAGTCCGGTTACGGACAGTTCCTTCTGCTTTCCGGATACGGAAAGATATTTCCGCAGGATATTAAATGCGCCTACTGCATCTGCATTGTAGCTTACTCTGTCAGTTATATACATACCCCGTTCTTTTCGGTTTGTTGCTTCTGCATATCTTTTTGATACTTCCGGTGATAACGGGCTGCACTGACTGGTATAGCTTTCCTCCTGTTTTATCAATTGGATCCCATACAGTTTCAGCTTATATCCCAGCATGATATACAGCCTGTTATATGGCAGTCCGTGAAACTTCTGGTTGACCTTATGCCCCATATCTTTCTCTTTACGGATATTTCGGATATCTCCCACAACCACACAGCGGATATCTTCTTTTCTGCAGTATTCTGCAATCCATCTGGTCACTTTATGAAGATAATCCTTCACTGTATTCTGCTTTTTTCTGTAAAGTCTCTGGATATGTTTCGATGATCCTGGATATCTTATCCCTCTTTCCGATTGCTGCGCATACCAAACAGACTGCACTCTGGCGATCTTTTTATGAAAGTATCTTTCCAATGAAAGATATTTCCTTCCAAGGATAAAAGTCCGGCCATTTCCGGAATCATAACAGGTCATCAGATTATGAAGTCCAGGATCAATAGATAAATAATGTCCATTCTGGGAAAGCTGCTCTGGTCCTTCGATCTCATAGATAACGATAAGGTCACATTTTCCGTTTTCCGGCGGATAGATCCGCAATTGTTTTATATGATCCATGTCCCTGAAAATCTTATTTTCAAGATATAGAAATCTTTCATGGATCCCATAGGTTTCTTCCATATAGATTTTCAGATTCTTTGGCAGAGACAGCCGAAGCTGGTCTGAACCTTTCTCATGCCGGATCCCCATCTGCATGTATGTGACCGGGATATTATCCTGTTTAAAACGGGGCGGATTTGGATCTTTGATCCCTCCAGTCTTTTTCAGGACATAGAAAGATCTCCATGCTTTGTCCAGTTGCTTGCAGGTCTCCTGTGCTGTCTGTGACGGAAGCTGCCTGTACCACAGATCTCCTTTATGCGCTTTTTTCTGATAATACCAGTCAGGATACTTTTCCAGTCCCAGCTCTTTATAATGATGACGTTCGTAGTTGCAGACATTCCAGAGTTTGGAAGCTGCATAACACATATGCCCTATGATATTGGAATATTCCGGCCGGATCTTTACAGATGTTCTGTGTGACAGCAGCATTCCTCTTCCCCCTTTGGACAGCTATGCAGATAG
>NZ_RCXU01000053.1:0-10422 GCF_004167315.1 Blautia sp. aa_0143 | reverse complement strand
TCCGGTGAGGAGTTATTTGTTTATAGGTAACAAAAAATGCCGTATTTATGCGGCTTGTGGCGTTTCGCAAACGCCTAGATAGTTATAAAAACATGTGAGGTAATAATTATGAAGGCAAGAATTCTTGTGATAGAAGACGAAATGTCAATCAATGACCTGCTATGTATGAATTTGGAGATTGCAGGGTATGAAACAGTAGGATATCTGGATGGAAATGAGGCATATGAAGCAATTATTCAAGATCATGCGTTTCAGTGTGCACTTGTAGATATCATGCTTCCCGGAAGAGACGGATATAGCCTGTTACCGAAACTGAAGCAGTATGAAATCCCCGTAATATTTCTTACCGCAAAGGGAGATATCGCGAGCAAGATAAAGGGATTAAAAGACGGTGCAGAAGATTATATTGTAAAACCATTTGAAATGCTGGAAGTGATGGTCCGTCTTGAAAAGGTACTGGAACGTAATGGCACTGTACAAGAACAGATTCAAATTGGTGATGTTATCATTGATACGTCTAGTCGTACTGTTACAAAAATGGGCATGGAAATCTATTTAAAGCCAATGGAATATAACTGTCTCATGGTGTTCGCCAAAAACCCGAACAAAGCACTGACCAGGAATCAGATTCTGCAGGAACTGTGGAATGAAGAGTTCTGCGGAGAAACAAGAACTGTGGATGCACATGTGGGTCGTATCAGGAAAAAGCTTGGCTGGCAGGATAAGATTAAAACAATTCCCAGAATCGGTTACAGACTTGAGGTGGATTTATGAAACTCTTAATAAAGATCTTTGCTCAGACTACATGTATCATTTTGTTGGTGTCGTCAGGGATCTTTCTCTATACCACTTATTGTTGGAAAAATCAGAGTATACAGAATATCAACAGTTATGAAAGCAGTATATTCAGAACAAATATCTTACAGTTTGAAAATAAAACAAGCCTTTCTGACAATCAGAAACAGAATACCGACAACGAAATGCGCCCCCAAATAGTTACTTATGCTTTTCGGCAGGTTTTTCATGACAGCGCGGTTTTATATCTTGATGGAAAAATGATCTATAATGGAACTGTTTATGAATTCGATGTAAAAAAGTTAAGAGAATTATGTGAAAGTAAGGCAAACATGGTGGATCATGGCAGCAACAGTGACGGTCATGGCCCTATGATCAGTCAGATAAATGGAAGGACACTTTTGTTATTTTACTATGGCAATGTAAATATGGGATATCAGATTGTTACTTATAAAGATATAACAGATGTAATAGAAAAAAGTCATCTGCTGTTTTTTCAGACGGGTGTATTTACTTTATCTTTGATCGTGGTGATGGGAATTATCCTTTATTTGAGCCTTCGAAAAATCACAGCACCGCTTACAAGCCTAAGAGAAGCTACGCTTCTTGTTTCTGAAGGTATTTATGATTTTAAAGTACCGTCAGAGGGAAATACAGAACTTGCGCAGGTAGGTGCAACCTTTAATTTTATGACAGGTAAAATAAAAGAACAAATTGAAAGTCTTTCTAACATAAACCGGACACAAAAACAGCTTATTGGAAGTCTGGCTCATGAGCTGAAGACCCCAATGACTGCAATCATAGGCTATGCAGATACATTGCTTACTGTGCGCCTAACCCCGGAAAGGCAGGAGAAGGCTCTGATTTATATTGAAAATGAATGTCGCAGGCTTTCAAGACTTTCTATGAAAATGCTGGAATTGACCGGACTCTACGAAGCTTCGGAAGACTCATTCAATCCAGCTGAAATACAGGTGGATAACTTTCTGAAAGAAGTAAAAGAACTCATTGATTGCAGGCTTCAAGAAAAAAACATCTCTCTTGATGTATTTTGTGAACCAAAAGAATTGGTAAAGAAGTTTGATCAGGACTTAATGATAAGTGTAGTGACAAATCTAATTGATAATGCAGTCAAAGCTTCCAGGAAAGAATCTAAAATTGTGCTTGAGGCAACCCCAGACCATCTGATGGTTCAGGATTTTGGAAAGGGAATACCGAAAGAGGATCTGGAAATGGTGACGGAACCATTTTATATGGTAGATAAATCTCGTTCCAGGGCAAAAGGAAGTGTAGGACTTGGTCTTTCTTTATGTCAGAAAATTATAGAACTGCACGATTTCCAACTGAAGATTGAAAGCAATCCGGGAAAAGGAACTACCGTCTCTGTTTTCTGGTAATCACACTAACGTTTACATATCAGTTACAAATCGCGAAAGATTTGGTGTAATGCTCGATGATATACTTATAACAACCTTAGAAAGGAGATATTACCAGAAATGAGAAAAAACATAAGAAAGTTTGCAGGAATAGTGCTTTGTATTGGAATGTTTACAGGATGCGCACAGACCCCGGATTCTTCTTTGGTAAAGCCGAAGGGGAGCAAGGCTGTAGATGCTTATACGGAAGCGGATGATGTTAGCGGTTCTAAAGGAGAAGCATCTGAAAGTAAGAACGATGACGGTTCAGAGTCAAAGACAACCATCAGGAATCTCATTGATGCTCCTCAAAATTATAAAAGCCATGTGGAAGATGACAGTGCCAAGCTCGTGGTAAATACAGATGCAAGCGTAGAAATTCCGGAAGTGGAAAAGATATCTGCTATTTCTGTCACCGCGGCAGAAGTTACCCAGGAGCTTCTCGACCGTATTACAAACGCATTCTTCTCAGAGGCAAAACTTTATACCATGGATAGTTATTACGTGAAGACAAAGGATGAAATTAAAAAAACTCTGGATGAACTAAAAGAAGACGTTGCAAACGGAAACCTGGATCCGTATAACTATGGAACAGATGATGATGGGAATTATGTCTATGATATCTATGAAGATATTGAGACATGGGAACAGGAATACGAAACTGCTCCGGAAAAGAAAACCCTGACAGAGGCAAAACCTGTTGCCGGAAATTTTTTCGATTGTATTGCACAAATGCCAGACGATTCACAATTCTATTATAAAATATCTTCCGATGGCTCCGATACCTTGTCAGTCAAGATCAAGAAAGCAGCAAACAAGGGCGGGGAAAAAATACCGGAGGATGCAATGTGGTGTGATTACGGATATTCTGAAGAGGAAGAAAAACCCACAGAAGAATCTATCGGGCTGTCCCTGGATGAAGCAAAAAAACTTGCAAAGGAAAAAGTTGAAAAAATGGGCATCACAGATTTACAGTTTTCTAACTGGAATTACGCGGTGTGCAAAAGTTTTGAAGGCGATAATAGTTCAGGTAATTTTGGAAATGGATATAGAATTGACTATGCACGTACCATAAATGGTGTGCCGGTAACTCAGACAATTGCAGACGGTGGGGCATTGGAAGATATGGACAGCACAATGGAAACATGGTCTTATGAAAGTCTCTGTTTCTATGTCGATAAAGATGGCATAGAAAGCATGACTTATTCAAATCCCTACACAATTGGTAAAATAAAGACAGAGAATTTAAATCTTCTTTCGTTCAGCGAGGTTATGAAAATTTATGAAAAAATGATGGTGGTAACAAACGCTGATAATATGCAATATGAAAATTCCAGGGTCTATAATATTGATCGGATCGTTCTTGGCTATGCCAGAATATATGAGCCGTCTACTGACGCACACACAGGTATTTTGATCCCCGTCTGGGATTTTTTCGGCAGCATGACTTCAGAAAGTGAATATAACGGAGAAACAGAATCAAATACCAGTAAAGATCCGAATGAAAGTTTCCTTACCATTAATGCCGTGGATGGCAGTATCATAGACCGGAATCTGGGTTACTGACATGAGACAGGTATTTGGAATTGTAAGGTACAATTTCTTCGGATTTCTACGCAATCCCAAAGTTATTTTTATATTTCTGTTAGAATTTGTACTTAGTTTCCTGCTTACAGGCAGAATCATGGTTGTAATGGAGACCTACGATACACCGGTACAGGCCATTGAACCATTTATCTGGACATTTGGGGATGGGATAGCAGTACTGTCCAGTTCGCTGCTCTTGCTTCTTATGTTTTCTGACCTGCCGAAGATGACACCTATTACTCCATACCAGCTGACCCGGACAACCAAGAGGAAATGGCTTTTAGGTCAATTCATTTATGTTATTCTTGTAACTGTTTTATATACGGTTTTGATGCTGCTGTTTACGGCTGTGCTGTGTATGAAAAAGAGTTATCCAGGTAACCTGTGGAGCGAAACTGCGGCTATGCTTGGTTATTCAGAGTTAGGAAAAAACCTGCAGGTCCCTTCTACAGTAAGGGTCATGGAAAGTATCTCACCCTATGGCTGTATGCTGCAGGTCTTCTTCCTGCTGTTTTGTTATTCGCTGACCTTAAGCTTTGTAATCCTTGTAGGAAATCTCTATAAAGGGAAGACTAAGGGGATGATTTTTGGCCTTCTTTACAGTGTCTTTGGTTTTTTATTGGACCCGAAAGTACTGGCTGCAATTTTACATAAAGAAAAATACGAAATGTATCAGGTAAATGTATTAATCTGCTGGATCAGTCCTCTGAACCAGGCAGTATACGGAAAACATAACTTAGGTTATGACCCATTGCTTCCGAAAATCACGCATTCCTACATGTTTTTTCTGGGTATTTTAGTTCTTCTTGCAGTTTTTGCAATTAACCGGATGAAAAAATATACCTTTGAATTTCTTGGAGAAAAGACATGATCGGAAGGGGGAAAACCTATGTGGGGTGAAACAAAACGTATGTTTTTTAATAAGAATTTTCTGGCAGCATGGCTGATAGCCTGCATTTCCATCGCCCTTGGACAGACTTATCCCAGCTTAAAAAAAGCACTGACATGTAGTACTTTTATCAGTATACTGGAAGGTTCCTTAAAAAGTCAGGCAGTATCTTTTGCCATTCCGGTAGCAGCCGTATTGCCATGGAGTGATTCCATTCTGCAAGAATATAAAAGTGGATTTTTAAAGGAGATACTTCCCAGAACGACTCGCAGACAGTATATCGAAGGTAAAGTTTTTTCCATTATGGTATCTGGTTTTATGGTCTGGACGTTATCTATACTAACGGTACTTTTTATCAATTTTATTGTGTTCTATCCGCTGGAGATAAAGGGTGCTATTCAGAAAGAAGCACTTCTGGACTTACTCATGAAGGCATTTCGGACAGGACTTATCGGAAGTATCATAAGTACTTTCGGTGGAAGCTGCGGGATTTTATGGGATTCTGCTTACATGGCATATGGAATCCCTTTTGTAAGCTTTTATTTCGGAATTATCCTTCATGACCGCTATTTTAAGAATCAGATATGGTTTTATCCAGTAGAATGGATACTGGCTGATGAAAATTGGGGACCGGACAAAATAGGAGTTTGGCTATTTCTACTGTTGTTTTTATTAGTAATGCTGGGAATTCTGGGAGGTGTTTTATATGGAAGATTGGAAGAAATCTGAAGGGACATTTAATCTGGCCTGTGATCCGCAAAGAGCAAGTGGAATGATACAGAACACCTGCGTAAAAATAGAACACGTGACCAAACGTTTCGGTGAAGACATCGTGTTACAGGAAGTAAATCTTTCCTTGAAAACAGGAAACGTCTATGGGATTGTTGGAAATAACGGTTCAGGAAAGACCGTCCTTATGAAATGCATCTGTGGGTTTCTTCCTGTAACTACAGGCACTATTTTTGTATTTGGGAAAAAAATAGGCCATGATGTGGATTTTCCTGAAAGTCTTGGAGTTATTATCGAGACTCCCGGTTTTCTTACACAATATACGGGCTTTAAAAATCTGGAGATCCTGGCAGACATGAATGGCCGGATTTCGAAGGCCGATATCCGCATAGTCTTAAAAAGGGTAGGATTGGATCCGGACATGAAGAAACCAGTCGGAAAATATTCCCTTGGAATGCGTCAACGCCTTGGTATTGCACAGGCCATTATGGAAGATCCTCTGTTTTTGATCCTGGATGAGCCGTTTAATGGACTGGATAAACATGGCGTGGAAGAAATAAGAGAACTTCTGCTGGATTTAAAAGCAGCAGGAAAAACCATTTTGCTGGCAAGCCATAATGAAGAGGACATCAGAATCTTATGTGACCACGTATATGAAATGGATGGAGGAATCTTAAGAGAAAGGACTGCCTGATAATGAAAAATTTATTTGTAAAAACGGCATTAGTATTGTGTACGACAATAATATTTCTTCCAGCTACCATTTTTGCCACAGAGCCTCAAAATACGGAAGTTACATCTGCTGAAGAAGGATTTACGGACTCAGATCCGTCCGTATCTTATGAGAATGATAACTCGTTAACCCTTGATGAAAAAGAGGATGAATCTCCGAGTACCGAACCTCCGAGTACCGAACCTCCGAGTACCGAACCTCCGAGTACCGAACCTCCGGCAGAGGATGAAAAGACTCCTGATAAAGCTGATACCGATAAAGAAAATCCGGATCCGGATATTTTTACATCAGGAGATGACTTTGGTGATGGTTCTAAATCGAATCCTTTTCATGTTGTAATAGACAGTGATAATCCGGAAGACGGTGACGCCCCGCAGATAACAGATCCGGTTATAGACAACGGGTATTCGGGCGGTGGGGGAGGAGGTAATTCAACATCAGACTCATCAAGTGAAAAAATATTACATAAACCGCAGGTATTATTAGAAGACAGCAATCTTTCAGGTGGACGATTGGAGGCTGGTTCTACAACAGAAATGTCGCTGACATTTCGAAATAAAAGCTGCAGTCAAAATGTATTTGGTTTAAAAATTTCCCTTTCTACAGAGAACAAAGGAATTGAATTTGAGAAAAACTCTTTTTATGTACAAGTCCTGGCTCCTGGTGAAGCAATTACTTTGGAACAGATGATTACTATAACAGAAAACTGTGATCCTGGCCAGGCTGTCATTACTTTTTCTCTGGATTATGAAGATTTGAAAGCAACGGCAACTACCGGTACAGAATTACTGTCTTTTCAGATCATCCAACCGGTTCGTGTTAAGCTGGAAGCTTCAGATATTCCATCTGTTTTATACACTATGGATACAGTAGAGATCCCGGTAAAAGCAATGAATCTAGGAAGAGACAAAATATACAATGCAAGTGTCAGCTTAAAGGCTGATGAATTAAGCTCAAACGATACTGCATTCTTAGGGACCATAGAGGCCGGAGATTTATCCCAAGGAAGTCTTCGCATATATGTAAAAGGAAAAACAGGAAAATGTGCAGGACAATTAATTCTTACGTATGAGGATGCAGATGGCAAATCATATGAGGAAGAAATAAAATTTGATTCTGAAATCAAAGAAACCCAGATAAAGTCTTTAAAGGTTGAAGATGACCAGGAGAAAACCAATAACTGGTGGTATTCCATAGCTGCAGTTGTTGCAGTACTGCTTATTTCCATAATCCTGATTCTGGTCAGAAAGCTTCATAAGAAAAATATCCTTCTCGAAGAAGTGAGAAAGGCGGATTCTCATTGAAAAGAAAAAAAATAGACAGCTTTACCTTATTTGTCATACTTCTGCTGGCATTGATACTTACATTATTAGGAATGCTGCTGGCAGGTATGAAAGAAGGGCAATTTACTGTGTTGCTCCCACTTGGAGATCTGGCTTATGATGAAGATTTTTTGCAGAAAGCGAAGAAGATAAAAGGTATAAAAGAAATCTGGCCAGTCATAGAAGTCCCGGTTGTCATCAAAATTGAAGATTATACGGAAACAACGACTTTTTCAGGAATTGATATGAATGCGTTTGGAAAAAATCCAACTCAGAATGAACTGGGGAAGATGCCGTTGTTATTGCTGGGAAATGGTTCCCTACGGGATATGAAAGACTATAATAATCATGCCATTTCAAAAAAACAACAGGAAAAATTTTTAGAGATGGGTGAAAACCTGAATATTTTTTATTCCCTGGATGAAAAAGAGAAGGATACTTCCAAAGCCACAGATGATCTTACTACCTTATCCAGCAATTCCGCAAGAGGACCGCAAACCTCATATATGCCCTGTAAAGCCGCTGTAGTAATAGAAGGCAACGAAATCTACATACCCATTTCCCAGGCACAGGATCTCTGCAGAGAAATAGGAGAGCCTTCTGAAATCAGTAAAGTATATCTAAAAATAAATGGAAAAAATAACCTGGAGAACGCAAAGAAAATACTTTCAGGAATTTAACATAATATATAGCAAGAAGTCTCTTTCCTTTACAGATGTGCAATGAATTGTAAAAGCACTGTACGAACGCTGTAAAAGCAAAAAAGAACACTTGGTTGGTGATGCAGTTCATGGTATAATAGTATCAGTTGATAACATAAATGATAAAAAAGCTAATTTTGTTAAAAAAGGATCACAATGTACATTTAGAATATCAGATTTACCGCCTTTTGATCATGTGGTTGTAATGTTCCGTGCATAGCCCAGAATGGAACTAAGTAAATTTATCAATGTCTGTCCCTTTTTCAAAATCTGAGATTTAATTGGCAGAAGTATATCACATGATAATGTTTATGGTATGGAAAAAAGCTTTCGTTGTAGCCTATGGTTTTGCATGGAAAGTTATTGGATAAAAGATACTGATTAATACTTGGTAAAATGAGGGAGCTCACAAATGAAAAAAATTACAATTGCCTTAATTATGGTTATATCATTAATAGCACCAATTCAGACAATGGCGGAGAGTGTTACCCAGAACGGTACAATAATAGAGCCTTTGGAACAGAATATTGAACAGATCATCGATGAAATCACTTCTGAACCGCGTCCAATAAATTCTGATGCAATACAGAATGTAAAAGAATATATTAGTGAATATTTTGGCAATCTGGGATATGACAATATAGAATACCAGAAATTCGAATATAACGATGAAAACAATGAGAATGCAATAAGGCATTCCTCGCAGGCGGATGTGTTTCTGGCATCAACAGCCGAGAATGCAATTGTTGACGGCATTGGTGAAAATATCATTGTGACAAAAAACTCATCTATTGATACTACAAAAAATCTGATCATAAGTGCCCATTATGACAGTGCAGAAGATTCGGTGGGCGCCAATGATAACGGTTCCGGAGTGGCAGCAGTGCTTGAACTGGCAAGGATTTTAAAAGATACAGAGATACCGTATAATATAAAATTCATCCTGTTCTCGGGCGAAGAGAAATATATGCTGGGTTCAAGATGGTATGTTGGTAAGCTGACGGAGGACGAGCGGAAACAGATCATCGGAGTAATAAATATTGATACTATTGCAGAAAAAAGTGATCTGGGTTATATGGCGATGATCGAAGGAAACAAAAGACCAGACAATGCGGAATATGATGATGAGGGATTGAAAAAACTGGCAGAATTAAATAAAAACAGTATGTCAGAACTATTTACACCCAGTGACAGATTTTTCCTGACAATGGCAACCAACAGTGACCATTATCCGTTTGCATTAGTGAATATCCCGGCAGTATCTATTGTCCAGGACTGGCAAGATGGTTTGAACGTGAATGATAGTTCTGATGTAAAAGAAAATATGGATATGCAGAGAATTGTGGAAGTGATTGATCAGGTTATGGAAGTACTTCCAACGATCAATTAAATTTATATCAAAAATCTCCCACTAATGGTAGTGCCAGATAAAAAACATTGTAGAAGTCAGTAATATTAATGTTTTTCATGGTGCTAGCACAGTGTGAAGTCGAAATAATCAAATACTGACAGAGACTAGGAGGTGGAATAATGAAAAAATGGATCGTGATGCTGGCGGTACTTGTTATGTTCTGTCTGGCGGGATGCGGGGAAAAGCCGATGACAGCAGTGTATTTTCATACAGATGATAACAGCTGGTATTTTGCGGATCTGGACACGGACACGATTTTCTCCGGAACGATACCGGATAAGCTTACGGATGAGAATGGAAAGAAGCTGACAGAGGAAGATATGACAGACGGAGATGTTTACCTAATCTATGGAGATGGTATCATGCTGGAAAGCTTCCCGGGACAGTATCCGGGAATCACAAAGATGGTACGGAAAGAACAGGGCAATCAGGAAAAGGCCGATCATTACCGGAAGGAGCTGCTTTCCATGATGCGTCCGGTGACTGGAGAGTGATAAAATAAAGCTTTTTTAGAAAAATATTAAAAGAAAATATATATCCATTTCTTCTATATTTTGATAAACTATATATTAAGGCCACTGAGAAGAATAAATTTTAACAAATGTAGCAAGAATTCTCCCACCTCTTCAGGTGGTGAGATGAATTGCACATCTGAGCATATCTGCTCAAAAAAAATCTCTATAGTATAAAAGAAACACTCGTTCTCCCTTCCCTGATGTAGTATACTGAAAAAGAACAATTAGTTCATAAATACATATCCGTCGATATAAGAAAAAGGACGATAAATATAATGGAGTTAGACCATGAAAGATGCATTCTGGGGTCAGATATTCTGTCTGC
>NZ_RCXU01000052.1:0-10426 GCF_004167315.1 Blautia sp. aa_0143 | reverse complement strand
CACTGTGTAAGACATTGCAGTACCGTAAGGTGTTTGCCAATGCAGTAGTGGGAGAAGCAAGAATCCCCCTGCTTTAGCTGTGGGGAGTGTCAAACAGGTCTGCGCTATGAGGGTGGACGAATGGTGGATATGTACCGTACTCTGGACAGTATCCCGGTTCTTGCAAAAGCAGGCGGTATTCTGGTGATGACCGATGAGATCCGTGGAACAGAGGCGGAAAAGAATCCGGAAAGCCTGAATATCCGGGTATTCCCGGGTGCTGACGGAAGCTTCAGATTGTATGAGGATGACAACGAAACCTGTGCTTACGAAAATGGTGCCTGTGTATTTACGGAAATGGATTATAAGGAAAAGGATCAGGGAGTGTTTACCATTCATCCCGCACAGGGAAAAACAGAGCTGATCCCGGCAAAGAGAGCTTATACCGTGGAGTTCTGTAATTTTGCGAAAACAGGAACAGATACTGTGAAGGTTCTGGTTAACGGAGCAGAGACTGAGGCTGCTGTAAAATATGAAGAGAAGCTTCAGAAGATCTGTGTGGAAGTGGAAGCAGACACAGCGGCAGAGGTGCAGATCATTCTCGCTGGCGAAGTGGCAGACAATCAGACAAAAGAGCGTGTCTTTGATTTCCTGAACCAGGCAGAGATCGGTTTTGTACTGAAGGACAGATTATATCAGCTGATCACAGCCGGAAAGAAGCTGCCGGTTCTTTTATCTGAGCTTCAGTCTATGGAGCTGGACAAGGATCTTTATGGAGCACTGATGGAGATCCTGACTGCGTAAAACATGAATAAAATCGCGTTTCCAAACCATACTATCATTATTATCAAAAGAAAGGATGATCATAATGATATTAAAGGAAAAAGAACGCACAGTGATCCAGGATCTTCAGACACAGGAAAAAAGCTGCATTGAAAAATACGGAAAATACGCACAGCAGGCCAGGGATCCGGAGCTTAAAAGCTTATTTCAGACTCTTCAGAAAAAAGAGCAGGAGCATTACGATTCCCTGAGCCAGGTGCTTTCCGGTACAGTTCCACAGGTAAACTGTAATGATAGTGACGGCCGTGATTACCAGCCCAAGGCTGCTTACACATCTGTGATGTCCTCAGAGGATAAGGAACACGATGCTTTTCTTGCAACAGACTGTATCGGAACAGAAAAGCTGATTTCCGGAGAATACAACTCGGATGTTTTTGCTTTTGAAGACAGTGGTGTGCGGAAGCTTCTGGCAGATATCCAGGTGGAAGAGCAGAATCATGCGGAGATGCTTTACAAATATAAGACTGTGAACGGAATGTTCTGATATATAAAAGAAGAGGGAGGATTTCAGTAATGGAATTCTTCCTTTTTTTGTTATATAATCAGGAGAACAGCAGGGAGAAATACTTTCCTGCAAAGAGAGGAGAAATAAATATGAAGGGAACCAGCTGCGAATACTGTGCAAACTATACATATGATGAAGAGTGTGACGAATATTACTGTGATGTCAATCTGGATGAGGATGAATATTATCGTTTTGTGAGCAGTGATTACAAGGAATGTCCGTATTATCGTTCCGGAGATGAATATAAGGTGGTACGTCATCAGATGTGATACAGAGTAACGGAAAAAACAGAGCAGAAGATAATGTGATAAGACAAATGCAGGTTTTCCACGAAAAGGAATGCGAGTTTTGTGGAAAATCTGCATTTTGATGTTTTGATATGTGCAAAAGGCTTCAAATTTGTAAAAATTAGCGTGTTTACATTTGAAAAAAATATCTTTATAATAAAAATATTGGTCTGACAGGTGGAACCTTTATACCATCCAGACGATGATAATGCTACAGGATTTTGTCTGAGACAAAATTTCGGGTAAGCGTCTGACAGACTTATAATAGATTTTTTGATTTGACGGAGGATGTGACAGATTGGATATTATAAAGAAATTCGGGGATATGGTGGGAGAGAAATCCATCAGGGATCCGGAAAAAGCACGAAAACTTCTTCTCACTGGATACCGGCTTCAGGAAAAACGTTTGCAGCTTTTTCCTGACAGGAAGCTTCCGGCTTCGGGACAGTATGTAGCCCGTGTAGTCATGCAGAATATTATCAAAGCCCTTGCAAAACCGGACGATACCGCTCTGGTGAGCATTTTTGTACCGGGAGAGCTTCTGACAGCAGCAGGGATCACTCCGTATTCCGTGGAGGCAATGTCCTGCTTCATCGCCGGAACCAGATGTGAGCAGGCATTTCTGGCACAGACGGAATCAGAGGGCTTTCCGGAAACCATGTGCTCCTATCATAGGGTTTTTCTGGGAGCGTCCATGACAGGATTGGTACCGAAGCCCAAATGTACCATCTACACAAACCTTGCCTGCGATGGAAACATGATGACGTTTCCTTATCTGAAACAGAAATATCAGATCCCGGGCTTTTATATTGACGTACCCTATGAAAAAAATCAGGATTCCATCAGCTATGTTGCAGATCAGCTCCGTGAGCTGAAGAAATTCCTGGAGGATGTAGGCGGGAAAAAAATCTCCGAGCAGTCGGTACAGCGTGCAGTTGCCAACAGCAATGAAGCGGCCTCCTATTACAGCAGTCAGCTTGCCCTCAGAAAGGATCACGATCCGGTGACTTCCCTGACAAATGAGCTGTATGCGATCTTTATGTGTCATCTTCTGGCGGGCTCAGAGGAATCCCTGAAATACACAAAAATGCTTCTTGAGGATGTGAAGAAGGCACCAAAGGGGGAAGGTCTTCATATTTTGTGGATGCATATGATGCCGTTTTTGCAGGAGCCGGTAAAGGATGTATTTAATTACAGCCAGAACGTGCATATCCGTGCCTGTGATTTTGTTGCAGACGGTTTTCAGCGGATGCAGGCCTCGGATCCTTATGAGGCCCTTGCGGAAAAAATGGTCAACTGCATTTACAACGGAAGTGTGAAGCAGAGGATCCGGCGTGCCCAGGAGCTGGCGAACCTTACAGAGGCAGACGGCGGGATCCTTTTTGCGCATTGGGGCTGCAAGGGAACCATCGGAGCTTCCAGCCTGATTAAAAATTCTCTGGAAAATGCAGGACTTCCAACCATGGTCCTGGACGGTGACGGCTGCAACCCGGCCAATTCCAGTGACGGCCAGGTATCCACACGACTTCAGGCATATCTGGAAATGCTGTCAGAAGGTAAGGAGGAAAAACGGTCATGATACATTACGTCTGTAAATATACACCGCTGGAGCTGTTTAAGGGCTTTGGCGAGGAATGTGCGGTTCTTGAGGAAATGCCGGAGAATTTTGAGCTTTCGGACCAGATCGCACATGCCAATCTCTGCGGTTTTGGAAAATCCGTGATCCAGGCAGTGCTGGAGGGAAAGGTGGAGCAGCTTGTTCTTGTAAACTGCTGCGATTCCATGCGCCGTGTGTACGACATTGTGGAAAGTACCGGTAAATGTAAATTTCTGTACATGCTGGACATGCCTCATGAGGATAACGACTGTGAAAAGGTGAAGCTTGCCCAGGGCATTCACCGTCTGAAGAAAGCTTATGAGAAATTTTCGGGGAAAACCTTCGACAGAAGTGGATTTCTGAATGCTTTTTCCCATGAGCCTGTGGATAACCAGCCGTATATCGGTGTTCTGGGTGTCCGTGTCAGCGGCATCCTGGAAAAAATGATCCGGGATAATATCCGCATGGATGTGGAAAACCTGACCTGTACAGGTGGAAGACGTCTTGCAGTGATCCGTGAGGAGCTGGAAAAAATGGAAGACGATGCCATGTTCCTGGCTTATGCGGATGCACTTCTTTCCCAGATGCCCTGCTTCCGTATGAACAACAGCACCCGAAGAAACCGGCTGTATCTGGATCCGAACCTGAAGGGGATCATTTATCATACTATTAAATTCTGCGACTATTACGGATTTGAGTATGCAAGCATCAAGCGTGATATCAAGGTTCCGCTTCTGAAGATCGAGACAGATTTTACAAGCCAGAGTGCAGGACAGCTCCTTACCAGAGTGCAGGCTTTTGCGGAGACCCTGGAAGGCTCTGAGGATATGGACCCATCAAAAGGAATCAGCGAGGAGATAAGGAAAAAAATGGAATCAGGAGTTTATTATGTGGCAGGGATCGACAGCGGTTCCACAAGTACGGATGTTGTGATCCTGGATAAAGACGGAAAAATTAAATCGACCATGATCATTCCCACAGGCGGCGGCGCTATGATGAGTGCAGAGAAGAGCCTGGAGATGGCCGTGGAAAAAGCAGGGATCAGGAAAGAAGATATCGTGCGTATCGTTACTACCGGATATGGACGTGCCTATATTGACAGTGGTGATGACAGTATCACAGAGATTACCTGTCACGCAAAGGGAGCCCATTATCTGAATCCGAATGTGCGTACAGTTATCGACATCGGCGGTCAGGATATCAAGGCGATCAGCATTGACGAGAACGGTGCGGTAAAAAATTTCCTGATGAACGATAAATGTGCAGCAGGAACCGGACGATTCCTGGAAATGATGGCCCGTACTCTTGGACTTTCCCTGGAGGAGATGAGTACCCGTGGCCTGGAGTGGAAAGAGAACGTAGTGATCTCAAGCATGTGTACTGTATTTGCAGAGTCCGAGGTAGTTTCCCTGGTTGCCCAGAATAAGGACGTGGCAGATATCATCCATGGTCTGAATGTATCTGTTGCTTCCAAGGTAGGAGCTCTTGCAGCCCGCCTTGGCAAAAAGAATCCGGGGGAATACATGATGACCGGTGGTGTTGCCAGAAATAAAGGTATCATCCAGGCACTGGAGGAGAAGCTAGGGGCGAAGCTTTATATCTGTGATGAGGCACAGCTTTGTGGTGCGCTTGGTGCGGCACTGTTTGCTTATGAGAAGTGTAATGCGGCACGGTGATCAGATCAGATAAGTTGCCTGCGCAGTAAATGCAGAGTGTGAATATCCTTTTGGTCAGGGGCGGCGTGCCCACTCACTGGGCGAACAGCCACAGTTCTTTTGGAAGTACCGGCTGAAGTGTGAGAGATTTGAAAATCCGCACAGCAGAGCCACCTGTTGAACAGGCAGAGCTTCGTTGGTGAGCAGATTTTTGGCTTTTTCCAGACGGAGCAGATTCAGGTCAGCATGAGGGGTGCTGTCAAAAAAATTCCGGTAACAGGAATAAAACTGACTTTTTTCGAGATTAGCCATGGCGCAGAGCTTTTCTGTTGTCCATGGCTTTTCGTAATTTGTAAGCATTTCCAGACGGATTTTTTGGAACAGGCTGCAGAGCTCCGAGTCTGAAGGCTTGCCTGTATCTGTACTGCGGAGTTCCCGTGAGGCTGTGATCATCAGCTGGCAGAGCAGGGCATACTCGTAGTCCCGGGAAAAAACTTCTCTGTTCAGATATTCATGCTGCAGCTTCTGGATACAGTGATCGATCTCCTGGCAGTTACTGGGGTAAAAAATTTCGTTGCAGGGAAGTCCGAACCGTTTTGCCAGGTTTTCTCCGCAGGAAAAATGGACATAACTGTTCCGAAATTTTCGCACAGCCTGATAATGCTGGGGATTTCCCGGAATATAAAAGATGCAGGCATTATCCCGGGTGACAGTAAGCTGACCGCCCAGATAAACCTTCATTGGTGTTTTAAATAAAAGAAAAAGAAAATCTCCGCTTCCCTCCGGCCGGAAAATCCTGTCGTAATCGGAGTTGGAACGGTTGTATTCGCAGAAATTTAAGGTGAAATCCATGAAAATGCTGCGCTCCTTTCATTACGTAGATCAGACAATCCGACTGTGGCATTGTAAAGAACTTTCTGTCTGGAAGTATAAAGTAAAGTGACAGAGGGACGTCCGTCTGGTAAGACTGTCTTTACGATAAATCTTACCGGAAAAAAAGTCAACTATTTCGGAAGATAATCACTGGTATGGATAGAACAGGATGGTAAAATGAAACATAGAAACGGTTGATTTCCGCTGAGAGTGTGTGAGCGAACAGAGGCGTAAGAGCCGGTATACGGCGGAATCGGAAACAGATCTAAATGCAGTAGCAGCAGAAAATAATAATTTACAGGAGGATTTTTACAATGAAAAAAGCGCAGATCATCGTGGACAAATATTTCCTCACCGGAAAAACAGACAAAAGGATCTATGGTTCCTTTATAGAACATCTCGGACGTGCGGTTTATGAGGGGATTTATCAGGAAGGCAGCCCTCTTTCTGATGAGCAGGGATTCCGGCAGGATACTCTGGAGCTGGTAAGGGAGCTTCAGGTACCGATCGTTCGTTATCCGGGCGGAAATTTTGTATCCGGATTCCGTTGGGAGGACAGCGTCGGGCCGAAAACTCAGCGTCCGTCCAGACCGGAGCTGGCCTGGGGTGTCATCGAGACAAACCAGTTTGGACTCAATGAGTTTGTGGACTGGTCCAGAAAAGCCGGCAGCGATGTGATGATGGCAGTAAACCTGGGAACAAGAGGACCGGAGGATGCGAAAAATCTTCTGGAATACTGTAACTTTAAGGGAGGTACCTATTACAGTGATCTCCGTAAGGCTCACGGCTATGAACAGCCGCATGATATCAAATTATGGTGTCTCGGAAACGAGATGGACGGTCCGTGGCAGATGGGACATAAAACTGCGGCAGAGTACGGAAGAGTTGCAGCAGAAACTGCCCGCCTGATGAAATTTATGGATCCGGAGGTTGAGACTGTTGCATGCGGAAGCTCCAGTCTGGAAATGCCTACCTTTGGCTCCTGGGAGTATACGGTTCTTGACGAGGCTTACGATCAGGTGGATTATCTTTCCCTGCATCAGTACTATGGAAATGCATCGGGAGACACTGCCGATTTTCTGGCAAGCTCCAAGGGCATGGATGATTTTATCTCAGGAGTGGTTTCCATCTGCGATGCTGTAAAAGCAAAGAAGCATGGAAAAAAACAGATCAATCTTTCCTTCGACGAGTGGAACGTATGGTACCACAGCAATGAACAGGATAAAAAACTGGAAAAATGGGTACAGGCGCCCCATCAGCTGGAGGATGTTTATAACTTTGAGGATGCACTTCTTGTGGGAAGTATGTTGATCACACTTCTCCGTCATGCAGATCGCGTAAAGATCGCCTGCATGGCACAGCTGGTAAATGTTATTGCGCCGATCATGACATCCGATACAGGCGCATGGCGTCAGACGATCTTTTATCCGTATATGCTGACAAGTGTGTTTGGAAGAGGAACCGTCCTTAATACACAGGTTCTCACACCTATATATGAAAGCAAGACTTATGGAGAAGCTCCATATCTGGATTCTGTGTGCGTCTGGGATGAGGAAAAGGATACGCTGACGATCTTTGCAGTGAATAAGAGTCTGGATGAGGATATGGAAGTTTCCTGTGACTTAAGACAGTTTGAGGGATATAAGATCGTAGAGCATATCGTGCTGAACAATGATGATCTTCAGGCAGTCAATACAGAGACGCAGCCCGAGAATGTAGTTCCTGTAAAAGCCAGTGCAGAGTGCTCAAAGCTGGACGGCGGAAAACTGGAAGCAGTTTTTGCAAAACACAGCTGGAATATGATCCGTCTTGCGAAATAAGGGCCGGTGAAGTATGGTAAAAGCAGTTACAGAAAATGTAAATCATGCAGGAAAGTCTCCGGCGGGAGTGCAAAGAGCAATAAGCAGTGGAGGTTTGACAACGGGATAGGTGTGTGCTATATTGAAAAACAGAAAAGAAAAGAGCCAGCGGGAGCTTGTGTGACAGGCTGAGAGGAAGATAGATCTTCGACCGTACCTGATTTGGGTAATGCCAACGGAGGGATTGTGATTTGAGAGCGTGTCTCCGTGGAATTTGCCATGGGATGCGCTCTTTTCGGATGCAGGAATGGAACTGGAATGGTCTGACAATGTGGGGATGTGAAAGTGACAGAGACTGCATGTGGAGCTTCTGCGAAAGAGCGGGCAGGAAGGGGAGCGCCTTAATGTCTGGCAGGAGAGTGATATTCCGGAGAATTTTTCCGGAAGGATCATGTAAGCGATGGGAATCCGTGTTTTCGGAGTGAGAGGAAGTAAGGGAACTTCGACCGCCAAAATCTAAGGGCAGACTGCAGCAGACGGGAAGTTTTTGCCCGGGATCTGACAGGGATCTGCCTGATATTTCAGGGAGGAAAACACAATGGAAAAACAAAGGATGCACACGCTTCGTATGGTAATGCTGGCAATGATGGTTGCGATCGGTGTCGTTATTTCACCGATCCTGAGGATTGAGGGAATGTGCCCCACGGCGCATCTTGTCAATATCGTATGCTCGGTTCTGATGGGACCGTGGTACTCTCTTCTCTGTGCGACTATGATCGGCGTGATCCGTATGATGTTCATGGGAATCCCGCCACTTGCACTGACCGGTGCAGTATTTGGCGCGTTCCTTTCAGGTGTGTTCTACAGACTTTCCAAAGGCAAGATCATCTGTGCGGTGATCGGTGAGATCTTTGGAACAGGTATCATCGGATCCATGGTTTCTTATCCGGTGATGGCATTCCTGATGGGAAGAGGCGGACTGACAGCATTTTATTATACGCCGATGTTCCTTGCAGCAACCACAATGGGAGGATGTGTTGCCTATATTTTCCTGAAGGCTCTGAGTAAAGCAGGTCTTCTGGTGAAATTCCAGGCAGCTTTGGGTTCAAAAACATATGAGACAAAGAATTTTACAACTGCGAAAGCGAATTAAAGAAGAAAAGCCGCTGATCCATTGCATCACCAATCCGATCTCGATCCATGACTGTGCCAACGTGGTCCTTGCAGTAGGTGCAAGGCCGATCATGGCGGAGCATCCGGCAGAGGTGACAGATATTACGGCATCGGCTGGTGCGCTGATGCTGAATCTCGGGAATATTACCGATGCCAGGATCGAGTCAATGAAGCGTTCTATGAGAACAGCGATGGAAAATAAGATCCCGGTTCTTCTGGACCTGGTAGGGGTTGCATGCAGTGATCTCAGGCTGGATCTGGCACGGGAGCTTTTAAGGATCGGTCATCCGGCAGTGCTGAAGGGAAATATGTCAGAGCTTCTGGCTGTTTCCGGGCTGCCGTCTCATGCGATCGGAATCGATGCGGGTGTCGAGGATGCTCTGACTGAGGAAAATATCGATGGAGTCAGTGAAGTGCTTAAGGCTTTTTCCAGAAATAATCAGGCAATCGTGCTGGCTACCGGGAAACAGGATTTTGTTACGGATGGTGAACGGGTTGTTCTGGTACAAAATGGCAGTGCGGCGCTGTCCGGGATCACAGGAACCGGCTGTATGGTCGGTGCACTGACTGCGGCGTTTTTGCCGGGGTGCGAAGATAATATTGCGAAAGAGATGACGGATAGTATAGAGGCAGGTGTCTGGTCTGGCGTTGAGATGGAATTAAATGGGAGATCCGGGAATTATCTGGCTGCGGCAGTGCTTGGTACTGCACTTATGGGTATCGCCGGCGAGGAAGCGGAGAAGATTTCCCGCGGTCCGGGAAGCTTTCAGGTAAATCTGCTGGATGAGATCTATGGGCTTTCGGATCGACAGCTGCTGGATCTGTTGAAGATTGAAATGTACTGAAAAAGAGGGGATTAGGATGGATAGAAAAGATTTGGATGTAACGTTGTATCTGGTGACGGATAGTTCTTATCATACGGAGGAGTCTTTGCTCCGTACGGTTGAGGAGGCTTGTAAGGGTGGTGTGACTCTGGTCCAGCTTCGCGAGAAGAATAAGGGTGGACGGGAGTATCTGGATAAGGCTTTTAAGGTGAAGGAGATCACAGATCGTTACAATGTGCCGCTGATCATTGATGATCGTGTGGATGTGGCGCTGGCCTGTGATGCGGCTGGTGTGCATGTTGGAGCTTCTGATATTCCGGTTGCTGTGGCAAGGAAGCTGATGGGACCGGATAAGATCGTGGGGGCTACTGCCAAGACGGTGGAGGCTGCTGTGAAGGCTTATGAGGATGGTGCGGATTATCTTGGTGTGGGGGCGATTTATCCTACTACTACTAAGGTGGTGACGATCCTTACCAAGGTTTCTACGTTGAAGGATATCTGTGAGGCGGTTCCGATTCCTGCGGTTGCGATCGGGGGATTGAATGCCGGGAATATGGATGTGCTTGAGGGCGCCGGTATGAGTGGTATGGCGGTTGTTTCTGCGATCATGAAGGCGGAGGATCCGAAGAAGAATGCGCGGGAGCTGAAGGAGAAGATTGTTGCTTTGATGGGAAAGTGATTTAGGAAATGAATGGAGAGCAGTGGTGGATTTGAGGTTCATTGCTGTTCTTTTTTTTGAAATACGGACGCCCGTGAGGCGTGTGCTGCCTGTCGCCGGGGCTTCGTCGGGGGCTGGCTTCTAGGCTGCCGGAATTCTGCTAAAACCGTTTTCCAAAAGTCCGAACTCGCGTCTTGCAGCCGCTCAGACAGCGGACTTTTGAAAAACAACGC
>NZ_RCXU01000051.1:0-10791 GCF_004167315.1 Blautia sp. aa_0143 | reverse complement strand
ATAAAGCTGGATACAGCATTTTTTAGTAAAAAAATAAATATATTTTACTTATAATGTGCAGATATGCACAGTTTACGCTTTCATCTCGGCAATTGAATTACCGAGGATTCCCGCTTATCTTCCTAAAATCAGAATCATTAGCATCCTTATCACTTACTGCATTCCACATTTCCAAAAATGTCTCCGTAAGCGACTGAACAGCATCTCCTTCTAAACGAATACCTGTATCTTTCCACTGTCCATACGGGTGTGTGTAATTAAAATATTCGTTTGCTAGATTATATCCACCTGTAAATCCGACTTTTCCATCAATAACTGTTATTTTTCTATGATCACGATTGTTCAAAAACAGATTTAAACCTGGCACAAACGGATTGAATACACGGCAATGAATTCCTATTGCCTCCATCTTTTTCACAAAATCTGTGTTAATAAAGCCTATAGAACCCATATCATCGTAGAATACTCTAACTTCCACACCTGCTTTTACTCGCTCTTCCAGAACATCTTGAATCTTATGCCATGGAATTGAATCCATATCGTGATTTATGTTGTATTCTGCATAAATTGTTCTCATCGTATCTTATCTCCATTTTCTTTTAATAATCAGTTATAGAGTTAAATATCGAAAACATTTCAATCAGTTCACCATGTCGTTATTGTTATACTGTGTTATGAAATTTTCTTTCCCTTATTTTTTCCCATATTAAGGTTCATGAAAACCAATGTGAGAATATAACACAAGGGAAAGAGTAAGGGAAAGCTCACTTGCTACAAACTTAGTATTTTCAAGGGTTTGCGAAGAATTTGATAATTAAATATAACAGTTATTAAATTTCCTAAAATATGTGAAATATCAACTGGAAGTTGACTATCAACTGATAATCAAAAATATCATTCCTAAAATTGCAAATCCTTCACAGATCGCAATTATCTAAAATCTGTCGAGCTCTTCGTATAGAAAAACAGTAATTTCATTCTTTCGAAATTTTTAATTCTACGTCTCCGTTACTCAGCAATTCTACAACCTCACGCTCTGGCATATTCATTTTTCCCAGTCTTACCTCTTGTTTATCATCGTTCACGGAATCCTTGTTAGAACTACCACATGCAACCAGACAGGCTGTGAGGATAATTTCCAGAATAACTGATAAATATTTCTTCATATGGCTACACCTAGTTCTTTATTATTTCTTTTCATCAAGCAAAATAACACCTTGTGCCGGATTTTTATCAATTGCACCAACTATCTCATGTGGAACATATGGCTCTTCAAGATATGCAAGGTCTTCGGCAGTTAATTTAATGTCAAATGCTCCGGCTGAATCATCCAGATACTGCGTTTTGGTTGCCCCAATAATAGGCGATAGAATTCCCTTTGCCCACTGCCATGCAATGGCTATCTGGGACATTTTGCAGTTATACTTTTCGGCAAGCTCCGCTACACGTTTAACTATCTGCATGTCTTCCGCTTCAGTCTTATCATATTTTCCCATGGCAACCCTATCCGTGGTTCCACGAAGAGACTCTGATTTCCACTGTGGTCTTGCCAGATGTCCGGCTGCAAGAGGGCTATACGGCATTAACGAAACTTTCATTTGCTTACAAATTGGTAGCAATTCTCTCTCATCCTCTCTGTAAAGCAAATTATAATGATTCTCCATCGCAGAAAATGGTGTCCATCCATTGTCTCTTGCGGCTAACTGCATATTATAAAACTGATATCCATACATGGCAGATGCACCAAGTGCCCTGACCTTTCCTGCTTTTACCAGATCGTGCAGTGCCTCCATAGTTTCTTCAATTGGTGTATCATAGTCAAATCTATGGATGATATATAAATCAAGATAGTCGGTTCCAAGACGTGACAGAGTTCCATCTATTTCCCTCATGATTGCCTGTCTTGATAAACGACCTTCATTAAAATATACCTTGGATGCAATCACAACCTGATTTCTCGCTACATTTTTCTTCAATGCTTTACCTAAATATTCCTCACTTGTTCCTGCTGAATATCCATTTGCTGTATCAAAAAAGTTATATCCCAAATCAAGTGCATGCTTGATAACATTCTCACTTTCAGCTTCATCCAACGTCCAGTTATGCATGGTTCCAGCTTTCCCAAAACTCATACAGCCCACACATAATTTTGACACTTCTATATCTGTATTTCCGAGTTTACCGTATTCCATAGTGCTCTCCTTATCTTAATCCAGCGTACTCTTTCTCCGATACCGCCTCACACCACTCATTGGAACAATCCACTCCCGGCACCTCAATTGCCAGATGGGAAAACCATTCATCCGGAGCGGCCCCATGCCAGTGCTTTACATCTACCGGAATGTTAATACAGTCACCCGGTTTCATTTCTACCGCATCCCTGCCTTCTTCCTGATAAAACCCTCGGCCGGCTACACATACTAAGATCTGCCCGCCACCGCTTTTTGCATGATGAATATGCCAATTATTCCTGCATCCGGGTTCAAATGTCACGTTGAAAATGCCAACCTGAGAAGTGGAAATCGGTGCAAGAAAACTTCTGCCAGAAAAATACTGTGCAAAGCCATCATTTGGTGCACCAATTGGAAATACCATCTCTTTTGCATGCGCCCGCATTGCTTCCTCTTCGTATGGTAAATCTCCTTCACCTGCCTCCCACACTTCCTTTGCAAGATTGAAAACAGCCCATGCTTTTGGCCATCCTGCATAAAATGCGACATGTGTGATTACTGCGGCAATCTCTTTTTGTGTTACACCATGATTTTTTGCATTTTGAAGATGATATTTTAAAGAAGAATCTGTAATTCCGGAAGCCATCAGAGCAACCACTGTGATGATACTTCTTGTTTTTACGTCGATGTCCTGGTTATTCCAGTTTTCGCCGAAAAGTACATCATCGTTAAAATGTGCAAATTCCGGTGCGAATTCACCAAGTGTATTTCTTCCTGCTGTCTGTACTATTTTTCCCATTTTCTGTATACCTCCATAGCACTGTTATTTATAAAGATTTTACCCACTCACTGATTTCCTGTTTTGTTCCACGGTTTAACAGGCTGCCTTCTGTGATAACCGCATCCGGTGCAGATGGCTGTAATTCCTTTACAGTATTACCGAATCCACTTCCACCGGATGTTGCAAAGAGCACAATCTTTTTGCCACTGAAATCATAGGCTTCCAAAAATGTATTGACAATTGTCGGAGCTACATACCACCAGATTGGGAATCCCAGAAGGATCTCATCATAAGAACTCATATCCATCTTTTTCTTCATAATCTCCGGTCTGTATTTCTTATCACTCATTTCCACACTGCTGCGGGATTTTTTATTCATCCAGTCAAGATCAGCCTTTGTATATGGAACTTTTGGCTCAATCTCAAATAAATCCGCTTTTGCTTCCTCTGCAATCATTTCTGCTACTTTTTTTGTTGTCCCGCTTGCACTGAAAAATGCGACTAAATTTTTACTCATAATAAAAATCCCCTTTCTTTGCGAATTTTTCGTATAAAAATAGATGTATAAGATTTGAATTTCTCTTATACATCTATTTTATACCTGATATTTTTATTATGTCTAATGCTTATATTGAATTCCATTCTATGCCTGAAAAGCATTTATTTCTTCTATCATTTTACTGACCGCCAGAGAATATGGAATGTTTCGTCTCCAGGCAATCACAGTACTTGTTGTGATTTCAGGAGAAATTCTTCGCTGTACAAGAATATCCTCCCGCCAATACTTTGCAGCACCTTCGATGGATACCGGATAGCCCAGTCCATTTGCTGCCATAACTCCGGCATTCGTTCCAAGATTACTTGTAAAAGCAATCTGCAGTTTCGAAAAGTCTTTTCCAAACCAATTGGCAAGTTCACTTTGAACATTTACTCTTTCCGGCAGGATCAATGGTTTTCCAATAAGATCTTCTTTTCTTATAAACTCTTTTTCTGCCAGCGGATCATCCGGCCGCATTCCAACACACCAGTGATCGCAATCTGTGATCCGGATATAATCCAGACCTTCGGTGTCCACCGGCTCCATGAATAATGCAATATCTACAAGTCCTTTGTTCATCATCTCATACACTGCATCTGCTGTTGCAGTATGCAATACAATCTGAACCAGCGGGTATTTTTCTTTATATGTTTTACATATCTCCGCCAATGTCTCCACCGCTGCAAATTCACCGCATCCAATGGTTATATTTCCCTCTACAACATCTTCTTTTCCTTTCAGTTCCTCAAGTGTTTTTTCCTCAAGATTAAGGATCTCCAGGGCACGCCTTTTTAATAAAATCCCCTCTTCAGTAAGCGAAATTTTCTTCCCGCTTCGAATAAATAATGTTACTCCAAGCTCCTCTTCAAATGCCGCCATTTGTCTGGATAGCGTTGGCTGAGTAATATGCAATTGTTCTGCTGCTTTTGTAAAGCTCTGTTCTTTTGCCACCGTCAGAAAATAGCGCAATAGTCTTAATTCCATATTTTTTATTCCCACAACTTCCGATTTCTATTTTTGTTTCCATAGCATAGTGTACTCTTTTTCACCAGTATCTTCATCTAAACCTTCACATTGAATAATGAACCCTTCTCTTTGGTAAAAAGAAATTGCTCTGGCATTCTTCTGATATACATTTAATCGTAAGCTGACTTTTTTATCCTTAATATAATCCAATAAAAGCTTACCTATGCCACATGACTGCATTTCATCAGAGACAAAAATACCTTCGATATATTCATCATTTAGTCCTACAAATCCTTGTATCATTTTATCTGCTTCAAACACATAAACTTCGGATTGTGACAGCATTTCTTTCACTAATTCATAATTACTTTTCCAGTATTGATTGGAAATAAAATAATGTGCTTTCAGATTTGTCTTTAACCATATGTCAGCGACTCTATCGATATCTCTGTTCAGCAACTTTCTAATCATAACAAATATTCTCCACAACAACATCCTTTATGCTTTTCTCTTTTATCTATTCTATCACAAGCTTACCATTAATCATCGATTTTTTGATATTTTTTCTTTTCCCCTACTGCAAAACAGCATCTGAGCGTTTCGTTATATAGAGTGGTACAAATACAGAGCAAAACTAAAATGTTAGCTGGAAATTGATCCTTTTGAATGGAATTTTGTGTCACGAACGTGATTAGAAAATAACAAAAGCGTTCGTTGTCAGCTAATCCAGCTAACATTTTCGAACGCTTTGAAGCCCGTCCATAAGAGGATTTGAACCTCCGACCCCTCGCTTAGGAGAGCTCCAACCTATTGTCACTCTCTGTCAATCTGAGGTAAGGTAAACCCATATGGGACACTATATAAAACTGTTTCCGATTCAATTCGAGTTATTCTGAATACCCCCTCTGTCAAGCTCTGTAAAGCTCTGAAAGTTAGCTGATTGTTTGCTCCAGCTAATAATCGGGGAATGCCTTGATATTACCATCGACATCTGTTATATGACCACCATGCTTCGTACGTTCGATCATGGTAAACAGTATTCAATTAAACTTTCCTATCATAAGTACAAGATATTTTCTTGTCTATAAATAATATAACGCATACGAGACGGTTTGTCCATGCGTTTTTGACTGGCAAATTTATAAGCTGCTTTCATATTTTTAAACACGGACATAACCAGTAGATATACCTTCGATTCGGTTGGATGCTCCCGTACTCTGAATCAATGCAACTTCTAAGAGTGTTTTCAATTCATCTACATTGGCTTCGAGAAATAATTCCTGTTTGCCTTTATGTTCATGGATGCTGCTAACCATCTGAACAATTTCAGGTGTTAACAACTTCGCAGGACTTACAATAAAATCAAAGTCTCTCATAGGAATCTCCTTCATTTCAGATTTATCTCCATCATTCTATCATCAAATGATGGAGATAGAATATCCATATACACAATAAATATACTCATTTCATCCATATATTATATCGTTTTATGAATCGTTTTTTCACTAAAATTACACTATTTTTTCACTATTTTTCATTACTTCATCGTCTTCGCCAGTGAATTGAGCAATGCCCGCATCTCTGGATTCGCCAATACTTTTGCCAGAAGTTCCGGATCGACTTCATCAGCAACAGTAGTATTATTATTTTCCTGCTGTACATGCATCTGTGGATCCAGATTCTTTTTCTCATAAAATGCTTCTTCAAAAAGCTCTGCATTTTTCCTTCTGTCATCATCCAGAATATGAGAGTACACATCTGTAACCATATTGACCTGAGCATGGCCAGAATCACCCTGTACCGCCTTGATGTCTCCACCATTCAGTTTCAGCTTATAAGTAACACTGCTATGACGAAAACTGTGAAATACAACCGGTGGGAGATTATAGTCCTCGATCAATTTCTTTAAAGGGCCACGGATTGCTCCATCACCAAGAGGAAGACCAAAGGTACTTGCCATAACCAGGTTATAGTCCATATATTCGTCACCCAGGATTTCTTTCATTTCATCCTGCTCAGCTTTCCAGTCTACAAGCATATTAGCAACGCTCTTCGGTAAGAATATCTTACGTACACTACTTTCTGTCTTTGGTGTTTTCAGAATACGGACCGTAGAATTCTTCTTATGATTTGTCGGGAATACCAACAACACATCTTTTCCATCCAATGCATTCAACGATTCTTTTCTTATACGCTGTGATTCTTTGTTAATGAAGACATATGCACGGTTTTCTTCAATTGCCTCAGGAGAAATATCTACACAATCCCAGGTAAGACCAAGCAGCTCACCAAGTCGCAGGGAACATGAAAAAGATAGATTAATTGCGAGCTTTAATCGTTCATCTTCACAGACACTGAGCGCATACATCAATGTATCCGCTGTCCAGATGTCTCTTTTTTGTGATTTATGTTTTGGTACAGTCGCATGAGTACAGGGATTCTTCTCCATCAGTTCCCATTTCACTGCCTGTTCAAAACAGTTCCTGAGCAGCTTATTAACATCCCT
Source organism: Blautia sp. aa_0143 (assembly GCF_004167315.1). NCBI lineage: Bacteria > Bacillati > Bacillota > Clostridia > Lachnospirales > Lachnospiraceae > Blautia > Blautia sp. aa_0143. Next base: position 3,829 of record NZ_RCXU01000051.1, on the reverse strand, counting down.
GACCGTACTGGACGATACAAATTCATTTCGACTGGTTTTATTTAATGGATTGATAACGGCACGCCTCTTCAAAAGACTCTGATAATATCTTTCGATGAATCTGGTATTGATCTCTGAGAGTTTCGTATCACCAATGATCGGAAGAATATAGTTATTGATAAGAGAGACATTTCCTTCATATGTAGAAAGCGCCCAGTTTTCTTTGCCATAAAGTGCAACATATTCTGTAATAAGCTCATCCAGTGTTTTGCATTTACGGACGACAAATGATCCCATCTCTTTTTTATATTCAATTTCTTTTTTTCTTCTCTTTGCTTCGGCTTTTGTTTCATAGGTTTCCCATTTCTGTTTTCTCTCGCCTTTTTCATTCGTATAAGAAAAGATTACATTGAATTTTCCGTTTCGTTCTCTTATTGATGCCATATTATTGCATGCTCCTTTCCAAATCTCTTTGTTCCATCCAGTCCTCAAATTCATCCCGAAGGATCCTAACTCGACTGCCAACTTTTATTACTGTGAACTTTCCTTTATCCGCCCACTTGTTGATCATGCTTCTGCTGACCTTTGCCAGATAGGAAGCTTCATCAAAAGTAAGATACTTTATATTTCCATTGCTTCCTCGTATTCCGGTCTGTGATAATTTCTTCCGCCGGAAATTGGCCAGGGCAATATTTTGTTCCTGTGCAAGTTCTTCATAATCATTCGATGGATCCAGCTTATACCGATCCTGACCTTCCAGGAATTTTTGAAAACTCTCTTTTGTGATCCTTTTCTTTTCTGCAATCACAATGAATTCAAAAAAATGACTATACTTCGGATTATCAAGAATTGTATATACTGCGCTTCTGGTTGTTCCAAGTAGCTGTGCCATCTCAGGCATTGTAATTGTTGCATCTTCCAGAAGAGCGTCTTTTTCTCTGTCTTCCTTTGTTCGATACCGGGACTGGCTTTTATACCAGTTCTGAAAAGATTCTTTTGGTATTCGTTTCCAGTAATCGACAATAACAGCTTCCATTTGATTTTTCTTGAGTAAATCATAAACAAGATAATCATCAACGCCCAACAAATCCGCGACTTCCTTAACAGAATAGGACCAGGATTTCAATTCTTTCCCTGGCTCTTCTCCAGTAACTTTATGATATTTAATCTGATTGGCGTACCATTTTTCAAAGCTGGCAATATTGATTCGTATCTTTCCGGCAATCTCTTTAGATTCAAAAACATTTTTATGTACCAGCCAGTATCGATCTGTCTTTTTTAATCCCAGCAGCTTTCCCATTTCCGGCACGGTCATCCAGGTTCTCTTTTGTGTTGGACGCCGTTTGTAAGGACTTTCTTCTGAAATCTTCGAAATGATTTCTTCCACATCGTCAATTTCCGGAATTCCTTTTTGTTTCATAATTGCTGTTGCCATTTATTCTTCACTTCCTGTCTTTTTTAGTGTTAGTGTTTTTTCTTATATCATATCTCAAATCCAGATAAAAATTTAGGATGTCGATGTAGACAAAATCTGTCTGATCAACACCCTGTTTTTTACTGTTCCAAGTTATCAAGCCAGTCATCGAAACTCTTCTTGGAGATGCGATACTTTCCGCCATCCAACTGGATCCACCGGAATTCCTTTTTCTTCAAAAGGTTATAAATAGTAGGTCTGCTGACTCCTAAGATTTCCTGTAACTCTTGAACTGTATAACATCTTTTCTCTGACATTTCTTTATCCTCTTTTCTTTGAAATATGAAAGAAAAATTATCCCTTCATATAACGAAACGCTCAGAGCATGTTTTACAGTGGTCAAAAGCAAATTTTTTTACTTTTTTTCCTACGAGTCTTCTTGCGAGTTTTTTAATACCACTCGTAAGAAACTCGTAACATTAAATTTTTCAGTAAAGAAAAAGAGCATATGGAATTGAATCCATACACTCTATGATTACTGGAACTTTATTTCATTTTTAATTCAACAAACTTTTGTTTATCTCGTTCTTAAGTTCATCTTTATTCTCGTATGTTCTCACTATCGGAATCGTATTCTGTCTGTTCTACATAATCTGCGGAACAGTCTCGTTTATACGGATAAAAAAATAAACTGAGCCACGGCTGTTCCAACATGAAATCAGCCGTGGCCTTATTTATATCATTTCACTCTTTTTTGAAATAGAACAACACCACAGCAACAACTCAAATCGACTTAAAATTCCAGACTATTCGCATTCAGCAAGAAATACTTCATTCCCATGATGACAAAACCTTCATCATTTCTCCAAGGCTTTTTGCTGCCATTTACAATGACAATCTTCTTGAAAGAGTCCGGAATATTACGCAGAGAATTGAACTCCTGCGTCTGTTTTTCTTCCGAAGTCATGTCATATGCAACCTGGATATAGTATCTCTGGTTTCCTTGATTCACCACAAAGTCAACCTCCAACTGCTTGCGAACACGTTTGCCCTCTTTATCCTTATCGAAGATATCCACGACACCCACATCAACATTGTAGCCACGGATCAGCAGCTCGTTATAAACAATGTTCTCCATGATATGAGTAGGCTCCTGCTGTCTGAAATTCAGACGTGCATTTCTCAGTCCCAGATCAGTAAAGTAGTATTTCAGATTTGCACCGATATACTTTCTGCCTTTAATATCGTATCGGCTTGCCTTGGAAATCAAAAAGGCATCTGTCAAATGGTCGATATGCTTGGAGATGGTTTTATTAGCATAAGTCATCTGGCGCTCACTGGCAAAGGTATTGGCAATCTTCGAAGGGTTGGTCGGTGCGCCGATTGCAGATGCAAGCACATCAACCAGAATCCCAATCTCATCCACGTTCTGAATCTTATTTCTTTCAATAACATCCTTCAGATAGACATTTGCAAAGATGTTCTTCAGATAGTCCGCTTTCTGTTGTTCGCTCTGGAAACTTACGATCTGCGGCAATCCTCCGTAGATCATGTAGTCATCCCAGGCATCATCATAATCGCCGTCATAGACAGAATAAAACTCTGCAAAGGAGAGAGGGTAGATTCTAATCTCATCACCTCTGCCGCGGAATTCGGTCACAATGTCGCTGGACAGGAACTTGGAATTACTTCCGGTGACATACACATCAATATTGCTCATGCGGAGCAGGCTGTTCAGCACTTCCTCAAATCGTGGCATGAACTGCACTTCATCCAAAAGGAGATAATACTTCCCGTCGTCTTTCATGGCATCCTTGATGTACTTGAAGCATACCTTGGGATCTCTTAATTCCTCGTTCTCAATACCATCCAATGCAATTTCAATAATATGATCAACATCAACGCCGTTCTCCAGTAAGTATCTCTTAAAGATGGTAAACAGCAAAAAGGATTTGCCACATCTACGAATGCCGGTAATCACCTTTATCATTCCATTATCTTTTCGCTCGATCAGCTGCTGTAGGTAAGCGTCTCTTTTAATCTCCATCGTTACACTCCCCATTTCCGTGCACCTACACACTTTTTAGTAATGAGATTCTATCACAGAACGACCTGAATTTCAATATGTATTCCCATTTTATGTGCATCTACACATTTTTATGTAATGTTGATAAATATATTTTCAGATTTTTTTGATTGCAGTGTCTATAATCGATTACTCCAATCGTTATTATAGGTAGACAACAAAAAGAAGATGGTTCCGATGTTTCATTAAATATGTTCGTTAAGGACAGCAATTTGACACTGCTGTCCTTTCTTTTATAAAATTGCAGTACACAGAAAAAAGCTGTAAAATGAAAAATATATTTGTCCTTGTAACAATTCTCGGACATTTGCCTGTTATACTATCTGCAAAAAGAAAAGGAAGTGACAATA
>NZ_RCXU01000050.1:0-12242 GCF_004167315.1 Blautia sp. aa_0143 | reverse complement strand
GCAGCATACTCTGTGAGCAGCTCCTTCAGCCGGACGTCCACACCGTTAATTAATACTTTTCGTCTATACTTTGGACACCATACTACATGGTATTTACAGGAATAGACGACATTGTTGTTTGATTTATATGTTGTGTTCATATTTGTATTATACTATGGTTTATCAGTTAATACAATTACTATTTTGTCCATCTTCAATTACTTGCATAAATTACGATCAGAGTAATCACTACCGTAATAACAATACTGTTTAAAAGAAACGGATAAAATTAAAGTGTGCGTTCATATTGATGTAGTTATCAATGATGAATTTCTGCGGAAGGAGATGATGCTCCAGAGCCATGATCTCCTGATTTTCCTTAAAGGATGAAGCTTCTGATCCGCCAGCACTGGCACAGCTCCGGGATTTCCGTTACAAACCCTCCCGATACACGCTGTTGATCGTAGCCTGGGCGTGCTCCAGCTCTTTTTTCCGGATGATGGCTTCCCGGTCACTTAAGATCGCCAGCATCTCATCGATCACATCCTCCACTCTAGGACTTGTCACCCTGTATAAATACCCCAGCATCCGTGTAGCTGTGTAATCGGTATTCATATGTTTATAGGCAATTTCCCGGCACAGCTCATCGGGATAGCCCTTATCCTGAAGCGCTCTGTAAAGCTCATCTGTTCTTGTATCTGCCATATGTTCCTGAGATTCCTTTCCTGTTTTTATTATAATTTCGCCAAGCGGATATTCGCGATCCGCTTTCGCTGGTTCCATCCATATTCAGTACAATAAATCGAACATTTCCCTTCCACTCTTCTGCATGATCACAAACGCAACCGCTTCACGATTTATCATCCTCATCCATGCCAGTTTCTTTACCAGCCTTATATATCCCCCGGATCCCCAGGATCAATGTCACGAAAATCCCTGTGATCAGTATCCACACCGGCCACATAGGTGCCGTTCCCAGATTCCCGCTGATCCCGGCATCAAGACATACTCCAATGGATAACAGCTTGATCACAGACATCATTTTTGACGCAATCTCAAAGATATGCTCTCTGTTTTCCTCTGTCACCTCAACCGGATAATTCCACCACTGTGGAAATCTCTGACAGAACATCAGAAGTGCCAGGATCAGCAGCCCCAAAATCGGCTCCAGAAGAAGGCTGCCCTTCTTCCCATACCGGTCCGGGATCCCATGCGCATTAAAATGGATCGGCACCCTCTCCGGCAGATTTCCCCAGGTGGCCACAAGATACATCACGTACCCAAGGATCATCAGAAAGCAAAGCACATCTGTAATATTCCGCAGTTTTTTCTCAGACATTATCCATCCCCCTTTCATTGCAAAATAAACCCGTCTGTAAATCGAATACTCTCTTTTCTGTATTTTACACACAAATTACCTGCTTGTAAAAGTATTTTGCAAAAAATTACCTTACATAACAATATCTGTTAAGCACTAACGATTGCATACGAAATTTTTATATGATAAAATAGACATGTTGTCCAAAAACATATTTAAGAAAGGGAAAGAAATATGTTAGAAAAAATCTTCAAGCTGTCCGCAAATAAAACGGACGCCAAAACAGAAGTTCTGGCAGGTATCACCACCTTCATGACAATGGCGTATATCCTGGCAGTTAACCCGAACATCCTGTCCGCAACCGGCATGGATTCCGGAGCTGTATTCACAGCTACCGCACTGGCAGCCTTCCTGGGAACATTGCTGATGGCAATCTTCGCCAACTACCCGTTCGCACTGGCACCCGGAATGGGTCTGAACGCATACTTTGCCTATACAGTTGTTATCGGTATGGGATACAGCTGGCAGTATGCACTGACCGCAGTTTTTGCAGAAGGTATCGTATTTATCGTTCTTTCACTTACCAATGTACGTGAAGCGATCTTCAATGCGATCCCTCTGAACCTGAAATCCGCAGTCAGCGTTGGTATCGGTCTTTTCATCGCATTTGTAGGATTACAGAATGCCAATATCGTGATCGGCGGCTCCACTCTGCTGCAGCTTTTCTCTGTAGATGGCTACAACGCAGCCAAGGGTGTAGAGGCTTCCTTCAACAATGTGGGAATCACCGTTATCCTGGCTCTGATCGGTATCATCGTAACTGGAATCCTGGTTGTTAAGAATGTAAAGGGAAACATCCTCTGGGGTATCCTGATCACATGGGGACTTGGAATCATCTGTCAGTTCGCCGGACTTTATGTTCCGAACCCGGAGATCGGCTTCTACAGCCTGCTCCCGGATTTCAGCAACGGACTCTCCATCCCGAGCCTTGCTCCGATCTTTGCGAAGCTGCAGTTTGACGGAGTTTTCTCACTGGATTTCCTTGTTATCCTGTTTGCATTTTTATTTGTAGATCTTTTTGATACTCTTGGAACTCTCGTTGGTGTCTCTTCTAAAGCAGGCATGCTGGATGAAAATGGCAAGCTTCCTAACATCAAGGGCGCACTTCTTGCAGATGCAGTTGCAACAACTGCCGGTGCAGTTCTTGGTACATCCACAACCACTACCTTCGTAGAAAGTGCTTCCGGTGTATCCGAAGGCGGAAGAACCGGACTTACCGCAGTGACAACTGCCATCTTATTTGGCCTGTCCCTGTTCCTGTCTCCGATCTTCCTGGCGATCCCGTCCTTTGCCACAGCTCCGGCTCTGGTGATCGTCGGATTGTACATGCTCAGCAATGTTATCAGCATTGATTTCAGCGATATGTCCGAGGCGATCCCATGTTATGTATGTATCATCGCAATGCCGTTCTTCTACAGCATTTCCGAAGGTATCTCCATGGGAATTATCACATACGTAGCCATCAACCTGATCACAGGTAAGGCAAAAGAAAAGAAGATCAGCGCTCTGATGTATGTACTGGCAGTGCTGTTTATCCTGAAATATATTTTCCTGTAAAATATGGCAAAAAAATTCCCGGGCGTTTTGTCCCGGGATTTTTTTTATTCCAGCAAAATATTCTTATTTCTTCGGCTGATACCGCATATTCGATACATTATAAACCGTGATAAACGCTTTCGGGTCCTCCTGGTTTATAAACTTCATCAGCTTCTGATATTCACCTTTATCTACGATGGTGATGATCTCACGGCGTTTTTCCATGTTATAGGCTCCGATGGCCTCATAAATCGTGGCTCCGCTGTGCAGGTCGTGAATGATAAACTGCCTCAGCTCCTCTTCCTTTTTCGTGATGATGCAGACACGCCGCTTGATATTATTGTCAAAAATAAAATGATCCAGAACGATTCCGTTAAAATACGTTCCCAGAATACTTAAGACCACCGTCTTTTTATCATACACAAGCGCCGCGGAAAGTGCCACGCACATACCGGAAAGAGACATGGCTTTTCCAAGTTCCATGTGGAGATACTTATTCATGATCTTCGCTACGATATCCAGTCCGCCTGAGGATGCATTCCTGTTAAAAAGAATGCTAAGTCCCACACTCACTACCAGAATATAACACAGAACATCCAGTTCCTGGCTGTCTGTCATGGAACCGAAATTTGGAAAAATGATCTCAAACAATCCCAGAAACAACGGCAGCATTACACTGGTATAAACCGTCTTAACTCCAAACTCTCTTCCACAGGTAAAAAATCCAATGATCAGCAATACCACATTCAGGATCATGGTAATCGCCGACAGCTGCAGCGGCACAAAATTGGAAAGCACGATTCCAAGACCGGAAATACTGCTGACCGACGTATGGCTTGGCACCAGAAAAAAATATACCGCTGCTGCGATGATCGCCACTGCCACGGTGAGGATCACGGTTTCCTTAACGATATCCGCATAATTCAGTTTCTTTTTCATGATTTCAGATACTCTTCCCATTCTTTTTCTTTAGCGCCCACCAGCACCTTGTCTTTCCCAACAAGGATTGGTCGTTTCACAAGCATCCCGTCTGTTGCAAGAAGCGCAAGCTGCTCTTCCTCACTCATCTCCGGAAGTTTATCTTTCAGTTTCATCTCTTTATAAATATTTCCACTGGTATTGAAGAAACGCTTCAGCGGAAGACCGCTTTTTTCCCACCAGGCTTTCAGTTCCTCTGCAGTTGGATTGTCCGTCTTAATATCACGCAACGTATATTCTGCGCCACTCTCATCCAGCCATTTCTGAGCCTTTTTGCAGGTACTGCATTTTGGATAGCATACAAATAACATCTTATGTCCCCCTGTTCTTCGGCAGTAAATACGTAAATTCACTGCTGTCTGTTTTTTTGCCTACAGCACAGAATTTTTATAGAACTTTTTCACTGTACTGTCCAGGTTTTATTTTAACATAGACGATGCGGTATTTCTATCCTCTTGTTCCGACCATATCAGCTTCGATTCCTGTTTCATCTCATCCACAATTTTCTCCGCTGCATCCAGATCTCCCTTTGCTTCCAGCTCTGTTAATTCCAGGCTCTTCTTTCCGGCCACCTCACTCATGTAATAAACTTCCTTCACCGTTTCCGGGGTGCTGTCGTCTTCCGGTGATACTTCCTCTGTCTTTTTGGAAAAATCCTGAAGCAGCATGTCATCGCCTTTCAGTTCCAGAGTTCCTGCATATGGCGCGTCAATGGCGTAGACGAACTCTGTTTTTCCATCTTCTGTGTACTGTACTTTCATTCGATTGATGAGATTATTGGAAGAATACAATCTATTATTTTTTACGTACATTCCGCTATTTTCCAGGGTCATGTATTTTTCGTTGAAATACCAGTGGTTGTAGCCTGCTGCCGCAGCGATAAGTGTCAGGATAACTGCCACTGCTGCTGTCAGCACTCTGCGTATTATTAATTTTTTCCGGATTTTTTTCAGCGCGGCTGCGCTTCCGATATTTTCCGTTTCACCAGCTCTGTGTCGTGCTCCGGAGGCTGCAGATGGTCTCATTTGAGCCTGCTCTTTTCCCTGCTCCTCTTTCATAATCTCCAACATTTTTCTGCATTCCTTACAAGCTTCCATATGCTCTTTTACCAACGCCTGACTGTCTTCACTTAAAATGCCGTCCACATAAGATGGCATCAGATCCTGTATTACATCACATGTGATCCTCATTGCTCCAGCTCCTCTCTGATCTTTACTCTTGCACGGTAATAAGTCACCCTCGCCCAGTTTTCACTTTTTCCCAAAAGCATTCCAATCTCACGGAAGGTCAGCTCTCCGAGGGTCCGCAGGGAAAAAACTTCTTTGTACGGTTCCGAAAGTCTATGCAGAACCTTGTGGATTTCCATAGCCTGGCTCCGCTGCGCCAGCTTTTCCTCCAGAAGCTCTCCGCCAGCGTTTTCTGTTTTTTCCAGCTTCTCATCCCCGAGAAGTTGCTTCTTCTGTTTTTTCAGATGATCGTACAACGTATTCTTTGCGATCTGGCAGAGCCACACACGCACATCACAGTCACCCCGGAACTGATCTATCTTTTCCAGAGCTTTACAAAATGTCTCCTGTGTCACTTCCTCAGCCAGCGATCCATCCTGTGAGATAGAACGGATATACCGATATACAATGTCAAAATATGTCCGGTAAAGTTCCTCTATGTTCATCGTTTTTTCTCTTTCCTCCCTTCTCACTTATAAGACGCACTGATCTCAAAAATGTTACAGAAAATTTTTCAAAATTTCGTCCGATATTTTTATTCCGGCGTTTCTTTTAGCACAAACGAAATGCCCGGTATAAAAATACCGGGCACAGCATTATCAGAATTTTCTTCTGACCTCCTCTTACACTCTGCTGCATACCTTCACATCGTTCCATGCTTTTCATAATATTTCTTTTTTTCCGCATACATAAGATCATCTGCTCTTCTCAGCATTGTCTCAAGCTCCGAAGAGCTTTCCTCCCAAACAACGCCAACAGAAACACTGATCCTTTTGGCAGCAATGCTATCACAGATATCCCGAACCTTACTCCGAAAAATCTTCTCATCCATATCAAAACAGATGAGTACAAATTCATCGCCACCTACCCGGTAAGCATTTTCCGGTAGAATCGCAAGCATGGAACGCGCTGTATTTATGATCAGCCTGTCTCCAGCCTCATGTCCGTAAAGATCATTCACCCGTTTCAGACCATTGATATCAATATATGCTACTCCTGTTTTTATCACTGTTTTTGCCTGCATGCCTTCCAGAACCTGAATATACCTGTTCCTGTTATACAAGGTCGTCAGCATATCACGGTAGCTCATGTACTGCAGACGCGCCTTACGCTCCTTGGCTTTCAGGCTGTCCGTTAAAAAGTACTGTATGGATGACAGCAGCGTATGATCCTCATAATGCAACCTCGGATTATCTACCCCGAGAAATCCTATGATCTTTCCGTCACTGTTTAAAGGAACGGCCAGCAGCCTGGTAATGTCCTGCATCTTCAGAGTCTCATAATACGGCTGCCCCTGCTCCTCCTCAATATCCGGAATATAATACAGACCATTTTTCCGGAAGCTGTCCATCCAGATATCCAGCATTTCCATGGGAACCTCCTGAAGATTATCCTTCTCAGCAGTCACTCCGTTCATGGCATACTCATAGGTATTTGTACAGACATTCCTCTTTTCATCGATCTGAACAATATAACTGCGGTCTCCGTCAAAATACCCACTGATAATACGCAGCAGATTGGAGATTGCCGCATCTTCATCTTCTCCTGATATCAGCTCAGCAATGCATTTATTCAGTATCGTTGCGATCTCAAGTCTTTCCTTTATCTTGCCCTCTCTGCTTATCAGCTGATACATTTCCTGATTCAGCTCCGTCATCGTCACGATAAACATAATGATCATGGAAATACCAACAGAAAAATCGATCAGCGACATTCCATACCTGAATGCCTGCACAGCTGCCGCCACTGCCGGAAGTACAATGCATGACAGCATAGAGAACAGGAGCTTCCTGCTGACTCTCTTTTTGTACTGGAGCAAAAGTGTAAAATCAATGAACATACCTGCTACCGGAAGAAGAATTGACATAATATATAACGGTGCCCGATGGTAATAATTATCCACATCTATGTAATAATACCAGTGAGTAAACTGCGAGATCACCACAAAAACAGCCCCTGCGGCAGCAATAACATATCCGGCTTTTACTCTTTTTAATGTTCTCCGCTCCCTCTTCGAAAACAGATAAACACACACATAAATGTGAAAACACAGCAGGACTACGTCACTTAAAAGGAATACGAGAAAACTCGAGATACGGACCATCACACTGCCCGGAACTCCGGGATATCCGTTGAAAATATACACCATGGCATCCATCAGCAATAACAGGGAAGCAAAACTCTCCATTAGGATAAGATACCGACGCTTTTCCCTGTCATAATTACTGCTCAGAAATATACATAATGCAGCTATGGCACAAAATACACATCCCCATATAAGTATCGCTACCTGCAGTACTTTTTCATCCGGCATAAAAAACACTCCTCACATTCGTCACTTACAATAAGTATTACACTTTACCGTGTAAAAGTCAACCTTCCAAAAAAATCCCGGAGTACATTGTCATACTCCAGGATTTTGTCGTCAACCGGATAAAAGCAACCGCATTCGCTACATAATTCTACACCAGATAACTGCTTCGCAGTTGATTCAGTTAAAGCTCTTCCCCGCAGGATTCAATCACTTTTTTGTACCAGTAAAAAGAATCTTTGCGGATTCTAGAAAAGTCTCCGGTCCCGTCATCATTTTTATTTACATAGATAAGACCATAACGCTTCTTGAATTCTCCAGTGGAGGCACTGACAAGATCTGTACAGCCCCAGCAGGTGTAGCCGATCAGATCTACTCCGTCATGGATTGCTTCCTTCATCTGCTCTATATGGCGGCGCATATATTCAATACGGTAATCATCGTGAATCTTTCCATCCTCTGTCAGCTGATCCACGGCCCCAAGACCATTTTCCACGATCATGATCGGAATCTGATAGCGGTCATAGATCTGGTTCAGAACATAGCGAAGACCAGTTGCATCGATCTGCCAGCCCCAGTCGGAAGCTTTCAGATATGGATTTTTCAGATTGTCACTTCCATTTCCGGCCGTTTTCTCTCCGTCCTTTGTCACGCTGACACAGCTACTGGAATAATAGCTGATGGTGAAAAAGTCCACCGTACCCTTCTTGAGGATCTCTTTATCCTCCTGAAGAACCTCCAGCTGGATTCCGTGCTCCTCAAAGTATCTCGCTGCAAATCCCGGATAATATCCTCTTACATGAACATCACCGGCAATGGAATTGTGGATCTGCCCAAACTGCTGTGCATATAAGATATCATCCGGATGGCAAGTATATGGATAACCATTGTGATAAGCAAGCATACAACCAAGCATAAACTCCGGATCGATCTCATGAGCCATGGAAACTGCAAGTGCACTTGCTACCAGCTGGTGATGCATTGCCTGATAACGGCTCTGCTCACATACATCCTTCGGGTCCAGCATTCCTGCACAGAATACCGCACCAAAGTCCTGCGTCAGCATATTGATCTCATTAAAAGTCAGCCAGTATTTTACCTTACCTTTATATCTCTCAAATAAAACCTTTGCAAATCGAAGATAGAAATCGATCATCTTACGATTTTTCCATCCGCCATACTCCAGAGAAAGATGAAGGGGATTCTCATAATGAGAGATCGTTATCAGCGGCTCAATGTTATATTTTCTCAGTTCGTCGATCACATTGTCGTAGAACTTAAGGCCTTCCTCATTTGGAGTTTCCTCATCCCCATTTGGGAACACTCTGGACCAAGAAATAGAAAAACGATATACCTTAAATCCCATCTCTGCAAAAAGAGCAATATCCTCTTTCCAGTGATGATAAAAATCAGTCGCCTGGTGATTGGGATAAAATTCTTCCGGTAACGGTGCCGGCGGTGTAAGACGACGTTCCTTATCCACACTTCCTCCTGTCAGGATATCTGCAATGGACGGGCCTCTGCCATCCTCATCCCAACCGCCTTCATACTGGTTTGCAGCGGTTGCTCCGCCCCAGAGAAAGTTTTCCGGCATACGGTTATAATTTTTCATATTTTAATTTTCTCCTTTTTACAAACATCAGGCGGATCTGTTATCTCCGCCTGATGTTTCGTTGTTATTCTTATACAATAGTCAGGAATTTATCTCCTGCATTTACAGCTGCATCTTCTTTTTCCATGCATACTGCTTTGATATAATCAGAAATATTGGTCACAACAACCGGTGTGATCAGATCATATCCTTCTTTCTTAATGGCATCCATATCGAATTCCACAAGAAGCTTTCCTTTTTTTACCTTATCTCCATCAGAAACATGGGATTTAAAATATTTACCATTTAAATTTACAGTATCAAGTCCGATGTGGATCAGAATTTCTGCTCCACTTTCTGTCACAAACATGATTCCATGTTTGCTGTCCATGATATTTGCCACCGTACCATCTGCCGGTGCATAAACCTTTCCTTCTGATGGAACGATTGCTGCTCCGTCACCTAAAACCTTATCCGCAAAAGTTTTATCCGGAACATCGGAAAGTGCTTTTACAGTTCCTGCTACCGGTGCACAAAGCTCGATCTTATCTACAAGCGGAGCGTTCTGCTGTGCCGGCTGTTTTTCTGTATCTGTGTTCTGTACTTCATCCTCTGTCTCAGCCTTTACATCCTCAAATCCGAAGATAAGCGTAAGAACAAAAGCAGCTACAAAAGATACCACGATCATAATGATTCCATAAATCAGATTGATTAATCCCTTCTCGCCGATAAACGCCGGGATCGCCATGATACAATTCTGTGCAATGTAAAGAGAAACCTGAAGAAGTCCTCCTACGATACCACCGATTCCGGCTGCGATAGAAGCTGCTACAACCGGTCTTTTCAGTTTCAGTGTAACACCATACAGAGCAGGCTCTGTGATACCCATAAGAGCGGAAACACCGGCTGCACTTGCCAGCTGTTTCATGTTGCTGTCCTTGGATCTTACAGCTACTGCAAGAGAAGCTCCGGACTGTGCAAGGTTAGAGCATACCTGAGATACAAAGATCAGCGTATCGGTACCACCGGTTGCAATGGCATTCAGTCCGATCGGTGTCAGCGCATGGTGCATACCGGTCATAACGATGAACGGGAAGGTTGCTGCAAGGATACCTACAATAATGAAACCAAGTTTTACGGACAGGAAGTTGATGGCTACCGCAAGTCCGTTACCAATAATTGTTCCGATCGGTCCAACTACGATCAGGGCGATCGGTGCACTGATCAGAATTACCAGTGTCGGGTTCAGGATCAGTTTTACCATTTTCGGTGTGATCTTATCAACCAGAATCTCAATATAATGTGTGATCCATACCATCAGGATAACCGGAATAACGGAATAAGAATAAGTTGCTTTTGTGATCGGCAGACCAAACAGTGTGATGGCCGCATCACCGGCTACCATAGTTACAAAGGTAGGGCTTAAGTAAACACCGGCAATAAACAGTGCCAGTGACTGGTTCACGCGGAAAACCTTGGCAGCATTTGCTGCGATCAGGAACGGCATGAAGTAGAAAGTAACATCTCCGATAAAACTGATCACCTGGTAGGTACTGCTTGTTTCTGATACCAGATGAAAAGTTGTCAGCAGGGTAAGTACAACTTTGATCATACCGGCTGCAGTCAGGGCAGGGATCATCGGGGTCATACATCCGGTGATGGCATCGATAACTTTTGAAACAACACTCTTTGAGCTGTCAGAGTTCGCTGCCGGTGCATCATCGGTAGGAACGCCTTTGTCTTCCAATGCCTTGTAAACAGCGTTTACTTCGTTTCCTGCGATAACCTGGAACTGATCTTCATGCCAGTTAACGCCGGAGATCTCAGAAAGCTTTAAGATCTCTTTCTCGTTGATCTTCGATCTGTCTTTCACATAGAAACGAAGCCTTGTCATGCAGTGGAACAGACGGGTGATATTATCTTTTCCGCCCAGCGCTGCAATCAGTGTGTCTGCAGTTTTTGCATAGTCCTTTTTCATTTGGGGACCTCCTTTAATAATAAATATTGAAATTTATATTAAAGGTCTTGCCTGAAAAGATACGCACATGGCACGTATTTCAGTAACAATCCATTAACACCTAATTTATAAAACAATCTCTTTTCACAGATTTTTCAGACGTTTATGGTCTTCTGTGATCTTCTGGATATGAATCGTCAGATACAGCATTTCATCCTCAGTCATAGCGTACTTATATTCCTCTTCCATCATAAGATAGATCATTTTTACACAGCCGTAAGCTTCTCTGTACTGCTCCTTGATGATCTTGAAAAGCTCCTGATTCTCATCATAGTGAAGCTCTTTATGAAGGAATCTCTGGGCAAAATATTTCAGATGCGTGAGAAACCGCTGATAATACAGATTATCCTCTTGAAATTCCATATTGTCATAATACTTCTCCACGATGTCCAGGATCTGATGTACGATAATGGAAATCTGATAGCTGTCCGTCTTGCCGCCATCTTCCGCATTCACAAAATGCAATGCAAAAAATCCTGCTTCGTCTGCAGAAAGATCTACCTCGAACATCTCATTTACCTTTTTCAGTAATTCCAAGCCGATCTCATATTCCTTATGATAAAGCTGCTTGATATCCAGAAGCAGCATATTCTGAAGGCGGATCCCGTTTTCAAGTCTGGAGATCGCACCCATGATATGGTCGCTAAGGGAAAAATAAATACTGTCATTTAATTTCATCCCCTCTTTTTCCTTCACTTCATTTACAAAAGCTTCCACAAAATCCAGATATTTTTCCGGAATAGCAGTCAGATAACCCTGTATCTCCTTGCTGATCTGGGCATTTTCCGCAGTAAAGATCTTCTCGATCCTGGACTCCTCCACTTGCTGTCCTTTCTTTTTCTGAAAGGCAATTCCGCAGCCCTTTACAATAACTTCATGTCCCTGTCCATCCCTGGACAGTATCAGATTATTAATTGAAATTTTATATCTAATTTTCGATTATCCGCATAAACACTATACTTTCAAGTATTTTGAAGTATAGAAAAAACTCATTTTACCACGAATTTACCACGATTGAATGAGCCTTGATATGACCTATAAAATAACACCCAAAAGACATCATTACACCTAAATGGTGTCTTTTTAAAAAGCAGTCAATCCTAAGACTAACTGCTTTGTGTGTATGGATATGAAATTGTCAAACTGGGATTGAACAAAATCGCTACGCGATGGCCTGCCGAGGCTGTGGCATAGCGATTTTCTGTTTTCTATAACAAAACAGTGGA
>NZ_RCXU01000049.1:0-12412 GCF_004167315.1 Blautia sp. aa_0143 | reverse complement strand
GGCTTATTTTCAAGGTTTTTAACAATTGATATGCAATGGATTTTTGTTTAGTTGTACCTACAATTGGAAGTTAACAATATTGCTGCCTCTGCCAATGTAAGCCCTGCTTATTTAAGTGCTCTTTTCAAAAAAAATCAGGGAATCAGTCTCAGTGACTTTATCACATCTCAGCGAATTTCCGCAGCCGCCCGTTACCTGACTACGACTACTATGAGTCTGAAGGAGATCAGCCTGAAATGTGGTTATGCCAATCAATATTATTTCAGCACCAGCTTCAAAAAGAAAATGGGGATCACACCTTCCGCCTATCGGGAACAGCATACATAACTTCTTCTCTTCTTTATAACAAAGTTACTGACACAAATGCCAGTGCCCTTCTCCGGAATTTTACTTATAATCAATCAATAAAGAGAACCATCATATTTTTTCGAAGGAGGGATCGCTATGAAAAAATGGAAAAAAATCCTGATATCTCTGATAACAGTCTTTGTACTGGCCATTCTTCCGTCAGAATCGGCAATTCTGCCTGGCACAGTCTGTGTTACAGAGGCCGCTCCCAGGATCAGTTCTTCCAGGCTAAGGCAGATCCTGACACAAAAAGATGCTTCCGAGCTTGCCAACGACACTCTGGATATGGCTGTTCCATATTGGACTGATCTTCTCAAGGGCTCCGGCATCACCCTGCGCTTCCTGGGCTTTTCAACTACAAAATAAGCTTTTCCTAAAAACAGATCGAGCATACCCGGCAACACCCCTGGCTATTACAGCCAGGGGTGTTGTACTGTCAGCTGCTTCGCAGCCTATTCCGTTAATTCTTCCAAATTCTTTTTTAATTCGAGCATCTTGTCTCTCAGCTCAGCAGCCTGCTCGAAATTCAGGTCTGCTGCCGCAGCACGCATCTGCTTCTCTACCTGAGCGATCACCTTCGTCAGTTCTTTTCGGTTCATGGATTCCGGATCCTTTTTAAGCTTCACTTCTGTCTCTGCCACCTTCTTCGAAACAGCGATCAGATCACGGACCGCCTTCTTGATCGTGGTCGGAGTGATGCCATGCTCCCTGTTGTAAGCCTCCTGTATCGCTCTCCTTCTTTCTGTCTCCGAGATTGCTTTTTCCATAGATTCTGTCATGTTATCCGCATACATGATCACATGGCCTTCGCTGTTACGGGCAGCACGGCCGATAGTCTGTACCAGGGATGTTTCCGAACGGAGGAAGCCCTCTTTATCTGCATCCAGGATCGCTACCAGCGTGATCTCCGGAATATCCAGTCCTTCTCGCAGAAGGTTGATCCCGACTAGTACATCAAACACATCCAGGCGCATATCGCGGATGATTTCCGCACGTTCCAGAGTGTCAATGTCTGAATGAAGGTATCGGACACGGATTCCCAGATCCTTCATATAATCGGTAAGGTCCTCTGCCATACGTTTGGTCAGGGTCGTGATCAGGACTTTGTTTTTCTTTTCAATTTCCTTATTTACTTCTGCTACAAGATCATCGATCTGTCCTTCGATCGGACGCACCTCCACCTTCGGATCAAGAAGCCCTGTAGGACGGATGATCTGCTCTGCGCGGAGAAGCTCATGGTCATATTCATATTCTCCCGGTGTCGCAGATACAAACATTACCTGGTCAAGCTTGTTCTCGAATTCATCAAAGCTCAATGGACGGTTATCCTTAGCAGACGGAAGTCGGAAGCCGTAATCCACCAGTGTCTGTTTACGGCTCTGATCACCGGCATACATACCGCCAACCTGGGGAACTGTCTTATGGGACTCATCTATAATAAGTAAAAAATCATCTCCGAAGTAATCCATCAGTGTATACGGTGGCTGCCCCGGTGCAAGCCCTGTCAGGTGCCTGGAGTAGTTCTCGATCCCGGAGCAGAATCCCGTTTCCTTCATCATTTCCACATCAAAGTTGGTACGCTCCGCAATTCTCTGAGCCTCGATCAGCTTATCCTCACTTTTAAAGTATTCCACCTGCTGCTTCATCTCTTCCAAAATGGCATCTGCTGCACGACGGATCTGCTCCTGAGGCACAACGTAATGAGATGCAGGGAAAATCGCTGCATGGCTTTCCACACTTTTAATCTCTCCGGTAAGCACATCGATATCTGTGATACGCTCGATCTCATCTCCGAAAAACTCCACCCGTACTGCCCGGTCTGTAGAATTCGCCGGAAAGATCTCCAGCACATCGCCACGCACCCGGAATGTTCCTCGGTGGAAATCCATCTCATTTCTTGTGTACTGGATATCGATCAGCTGTTTGATAACCTCATCACGGTCCTTCTCCATCCCCGGCCGAAGTGAGATCATCATATCAAAAAATTCCTGCGGCGCACCCAGGCCATAAATACAGGATACCGATGAAACTACGATCACGTCTTTCCGCTCACATAAGGCCGCTGTGGCAGAAAGGCGGAGTTTATCGATCTCGTCGTTGGTGGATGCATCCTTGGCGATGTAGGTGTCTGTGGAAGGAACGTAAGCCTCCGGCTGGTAGTAGTCGTAGTAGGAGACAAAATATTCTACTGCGTTCTCAGGAAAAAATTCTTTCATCTCGCCGTAAAGCTGGGCCGCCAGTGTTTTATTGTGGGCAAGTACCAGAGTTGGTTTATTTAACCGGGCGATAACGTTCGCCATGGTGAAGGTCTTACCGGAACCGGTAACACCAAGCAAAGTCTCGAACTGGTTGCCTTCTTTAAAACCCTTGACCAGTTTTTCGATAGCCTGAGGCTGGTCTCCTGTGGGTTGGTATTCGGAGTGTAATTTGAAATGATCCATACGGTTCTCCTCATTTTAAGCAAATTTCTCTTATCAAAAATTGAATCATAACTCTTTTAATATAGTTGTAGTTTCAGTATATCGTCCTATATAGCTTGGTTAATATGGGAGCTACAAATTTCCAATTAACAGTTTGCTCTATTCCATATAACTTTTTCACTATTATCTAATTGAATAAATAATGTGTTATAAAAATTAGGATCTAATTTTCTTTTCATAATTTGATATACTTTTTCCTCATGTGTAGACATAATAATCTGGCAATCCTGTTTTTCTAAAATGCAACGAACCATATCTGTAAATCCCAAAATATTCATATCATCGAAATGTCCTATTGGGTCATCAATACAAATTGTTTTTACAGGTAAATTATTAGTTGATAACGCTCTTCCAAAAAAAGAACTAAATGCAACTGTATTAAGTTGTGCTGTACTAAAATAGGTTTCCGGTCTATAAACTTCTTTACTAGATTCTTCTCCCTCACATACTTCGATAAATAATTGTGGCTCATCTTTTTCATTAAAATTCAAATGATATGTAACATTTTTCATAATTTCATGTGGGTCAATTTTTTGATATATTTCATTCATAATTGTCTGGCTAAAATAATCTTTCAATTTCATTTCCAAGGTATTTTTTTCAATTTCATAACTTTTCTTTACTTTCCGAATTTGTAATACTTTATTTTCCAAATTTTTATTTTGGTTTTCTATCTTCTTACATATTGCCGTATATTTTTCGAAATATGTTCTTGCACCGTTTTCTTCCCTCATTTCATATAACAATTCCAATTGTGCTTCATAATTCTTTTTTTCCTTTTCCCATGTATTTATACTTTTCTCCATTCCTTCTGGAGAAAAGTTTTCAAAAATACATGCTTGTTTTTTTAGTTCTTGTAAATTTGCAATCTCTGTATCACATTCAGATACTTTTTGCTTTATATCCATTTCATCTATTTGTCCACATTCTTTATATTTCATCAAATCATTTCGTTTCTTTTTCTCTTCAGTTCTTAATAATTCGATGCTCGTTTTCAAAGAATTTCTTTCAAATCCCACATCAAACTCATCAGGTTTCTCCATCAAGAATAGAATCATTGAATATAATTTACTATTGTCTATAATACTTTCTTTTTGCTTGCTTTTAATCTCAACATGTGCCTTATTGTTCTGTCTTATTGTATGTAATTCTTCTATCTTCTTTTTCAACTCATCCTTTTGTAATTGCAATTTTCGGCATTCTACTTTTTTGTTTTCTAACCACATCTCCCATTCTTCCATTGAATACTCATTTAAAATAATATCTTGGTTTTCCAACCATTCTTCATTTAATTGTATTTTCTTTCTCAAACTATCTATTTCTATCTCCAAATTTCCCAACTGAATCTCTTTATTATTTTTTTCACGTTCATATATAATTAGCTGATCTAGCCGCTTTACTTGTTCATTTTCCTTTTTTGAGAAAAACATATTATAAAATTTTTCATACTCAATATCTAACTCATTTATGTGATTAATTATCAGCTGTCTTTTTTCTCGATTTTCTTTTTCAGTTGTTTTTCCAACTCGATTCACTCTTTCAAATAATTCTTCCCAGTTCGCAAAAGGTTCTTTGCATAATGGACAGCTTGTCTGTTCTCTATGATTTAACAAAAACTCGCTTCCAAGTTCACATATTTTCTTAGTTTCTTCAGCAATCTTATTTTCCTGATTTTGAATTTCTTCTCTTACTTCTAATTCCTTTTTCAACTCCCTCCAACAGTTCTCATACGTCTTCAATTGCATTTGTTCTTCATTAGATAAAAAACTCTCTACTTCCGCCCATTTTATTATAGATAATTCAGAAATATTTCTAGGAATTTTAATTGTATCTATTCGTTCCGATTCTTTCTTTTTTAATTTTATCAATTCATCAAATTTATTTATAGCTTCCTTAATTCTTCGAATATCCTGTTTTTTGATTAATATATTCTTTTTTTCTTTTGAAATGGTCTCAATTTTTTCCTCAATTGAAATCAGCATTTCTTTTGAATCAATAATCTTTTGAATTTCAGTAGTTTTCTTTATTAAATCATTAAAAGCTTTTTCCGACTTTTTATTTTCCAGTTCAAAATATTTCTCTGTTTTTTCAATTCCTGCTATCTCTTTGTTTAACTCTAAATATCTATTTTTTTCATCCTCCACTCTTTCTATACCTAACTCATAAATTGTATCCAATGGATCTTTCTTTTTCTTTAATTGATCGAATTTTTCTTCTATTGTTTTTATATCTTTTTCAATATTTACGAATTTTCTGTATTTATCTTTCTGTTCTATAAATTTTTGCTTTTTATCTTCTACATTCTTTAATTCAAATTCTAAGCTTTCAGCATCTCTAATTTTACCATTTCTGATGTTTTTTCCTTGTTCTAATTTTAAATCATACGAAGTCAACACCTCACCCTTAATATATCGTATTCTTTTTGCTATTTTATTAAGTAGATTATTGTATATTTCTAAACTACTCTTTGTTTCATTAAAAAACAGACTATCTTCCGATTTTGCCAATGCATTATATTCTTCACATAATTTACCCAGCTGAATAACTGCTACTTTTGACTTTTCTATTTTAGTCAACTCTTTTTTCAGTTCTTTTATTTCTTTTTCTATTTTCTCCAAAGATATTTCTTTATCTCTTAATGCTTTATATGATTCTATAAAATTTTCACGTTCTGCCTCCAACTCTGGTGCACTTTTCATCCACTCTTTGTACCTTTCTGTTGGAGTATATGCTGAAATAAACGTATCAATTTTATCATGCGGAAGTATTATTCGATTCCATTTTTCTTTATCCATAGTCGAACCAATAATATTTAATCCACTATTTTTTCCTAATTGATTTAATCTACTGTCATTTTTTCCGTCTTTAATTGATGCTACATTGCGTTTAATAATGCGTCCGTCTTCTAATTCAATCTGAGAATATGCAGGCTTATCTGCACAATTTTTATTATGATATATAGCCCCTTTTAAAGGTTGATCTTTATTACTTTTTATCAAATCCACAATCCGCTCAACTTCTCCTTTAAACGCATATTCCAGACCATCAAATAAGCTTGTTTTTCCATAACCATTTGGGGCATATATCAATGTAAAAGCAGATGGTTTTTTATTTTTTCCGGTTAAATCAATTTTCAAATTACCTTCATATCTTCGAAAATTCTGAAGCTCAATTCGATTTATTTTAAATGTCTCACCTACCGTTTTCTCTATTTCAAGAGAAAAAATCCTCGCGTCAACCCTTTCCAAATATTCTTTCTCATTCATTAACTTTTCTTCAAAAATGTATTTTTTTGCACAGAAAGAATTTCCCTGAATCCTGCTTTTATTATCACTTCCAATAGACTCATTTACAAACAAACAGAAATAAAAATTACTTTTTTCAATTATTATCTCACTCCTTTTTTGTACACGAAATGCTATCATATAATTAATTTTTTCCCAGTTGCTTATCAATTGCTCCTTATCCTTAAATATACAGATAAACACATTCGCATCGTATTCTTCAATTGCAGCTGGACCATATCCCATTTTTCTTTTATAGTAATAAAAACTCTCACACAATTCTTTAAAATCCAGATTATTTATATCTTGCCTTTTCCATTTGTCCATATTCTATATCTCCCACAATTCTTCCAAAAAGCTGTTCCATTTTGTCTTCATTTTTTCAATTGTATCCTTCGTTAATACATCCATCAATCTGCCGCTTCCAAATGCTGCAATATTACAGTTTTCCATTACACCTTTTATGATATCAAATTCAGCATTCTTCTGATCTTCACCTAAAATATTTTCTGTCAACTCACTTAACTCTTCTATACAGGTAGAGTCATCCGCTATATCTGTCATAATGCTACGGCAATCTGCTCTGGGAATTATAGTCATATGATTATCATGTCCTTTAGGACTATTAACCAAAAGAATCATATTGTTCCGATACTCTCCGTCCTTTGCAAATTGTCTATCTTCAATCATCTTCCCCAAAATATATTCCGCTTTATATTCCGTACACAAAAACTTCAAAACAACATCCTTACCACCACACCTGGACGGCAATTGCATTATTGGATTAATCAGCTCTTCACATGCTACTTCTTGAATTTCTTTCATTACAACAAGTTCTTTCAATTTGCCTTTCCAGAACTCATCACATAATTTTCTTTCACCTGCACATAAAAATACACTTCTAGTCTGCACTTCAAAATCTTTTGGACTAATCCCTTGATTTTTAATTAATTTATATGTTGCTCCATTCCAAATACGTTTACTATTCTTTTTGTACTCTGAAAATTCATCAGCCACAAGTTTTCCATACGGTTCAAATGACTCCGGACATTCTATTTCAATATTATTTTCCTTCATTAGTTCTGTTATTTTTCCAGCATCTGTAGCCCACATCGTATAGCCTGCTGTTTTATCGCCTCGTGAACATGACACTAGTCCCCTATAACAAATCCCATCTGTTTCAAGCGAAAATAAACCGGTTCCTGAATATCCCTCCATTATGCTGTCTCTCTCGATATCACTCCCTGTATGCACATCATATTTGATTGCTAGTCTTCCGACATTTTGGGATTCTATTGTACCAGTAAGGCATTCAATTCCAGCAAATAAATCTGCTAGACTTCTGTCCTTCTCTTCATCAAGTGACAGCGGAAATCCATATCCCTTAATCTCAACCCCGCTATTCCCTGAAGCCAAACGAAAACCTGTCATATCATCCATCCAACTCTCCCATGGAATGTCTATTAAAGCTAGATCATTAAAAAATTCCTTTTTCCTCTTATTTTTATTATATTCTGAATAAATGCATATACATTTCGTATCATCTACAATAATACAATGGATATCATCTTTTTTATCTTTGCATGTCAGACAAATTTTTAATTCTTGTTTTTTTATTTTTCCCATCAATGAATATACAACATGCGCTGCCGTAAGAACACACACTTTTTTTCTTTTTGATACAAGAAATAATGTTCCCGAACCATATAATTCTTTATCTCCTGCATTTCCTATACGTACCGCATATTGTTGTATTTGCTCAAGAAACTCTCTATTTTCCATATAATATCAATCCATCCTTCACACTTGTTCCTTCTCCGCCAAGCAAATTTATCTTTAAAACACCCGTATCTATATACAACTGCCTATCCTTCTGGGTAAAATATTTATTGTGATATTGACTTTCCCACCAATCATAATTACAATAAAGCACTATTTTTGGTTTATTTTCCTCTTGACAATTTCTAAGTAATTTTGCAATTACAACCTTAGAAGGTACCTTTTTCTCATGACCATTTGTACTTAATAAGTAATTAACTGTAGGCAACTTTTTGAGCAGTTTTAAATTCGTATTCGCTATACTTCCGTGATGCGAAAGCTTAACAAAATCAACAGGATAAACGTCCTTTATATCAAATTCTTTCATTCCTTCCATACATATAGATGGCTTTGCGTCTCCCAGAAATGCTCCTTTTATATTCTGATATTCAAATAAAAGTGCTATTGAAGAAGCATTATTCACAGAACTATCTATTCCTGATTTATCTCTCATTAAATCGGCTAAGTTCTGCTTAACTTTCTCTAAATTAGGTGAATAACCAACCGATAGTTGTTTTTTTTCATATGATTCCCATTTGTCTAACAATTTTTCTAATTGTTTTTCACCAGGACTTATAACTTTAAGCAACGCACCATTTTCCAAGTTGATAATCTCACCAGCTATTGTTCTTTCAACAATGCGATCGTATATTCCCTTTTCCTTTAATATCTTACAAAATTCAATTCCTTCTTTAACCCCATATTCTCCAGAATTTTTTGATACTAGAATTTCTTTATGTATTTTTTTAGATGCATTAAAAATAATCTTTTTAACCGTTCTTTGAAGAATTCCAGCATCAACTTTGGCAATCCCCTCACATGCACCAGCAATATGGTCGCAGTCTATATGCGTGAGAATGATTGCTTCTATCGATTCGCCTTTTGCTGAAATAGATCTTACTACATCTGCGTATCTTTCTCTACAGTCTTTAACACCACCATCAATTAATAGATGATGCTCCTTTTCCATATCTCCGTAACTTAACCAAATAAAATCCCCCTCCTGTGCCTTCATCATGTGTATCTTTACCATAACTCCCACCTTTTTATTAAATACCTGTTTATACACAAAAAGCCAAAGCCCCCTGCTTTACAAGGAAACTTTGCCTTTCAATCACCTATAATTCCTGTCGTATTCAATACTTTTTGATAATTTTATTTTTTCGTTTGTTCTGTACTTTTTTATTACTTCATGCATCTTCCTAAATTTTAATATAGTAGCCATCTTCTGGTTTTAATACACATCCAAGTTTTTCTTCCCTTTTACAATTCCGCATCTGGATCAAAGTCTTCTGGTAAATATTTTGAATTTTCTTTAATCAATTCTACCAGTTCTTTGAATGCTGTTATCTTTTCAACTTCATTCATCTGTACTTTCCTTTTGCTGTTCAAGCTGTTCCAGACAATATTTTTCTGCCAGAATTATAAATTCATCTGCAACTGAAATCTGCCGTTCTGATTCTTCTTTACTTGCAATATAAAAATCATCATAATCGCTGGCATGGCGAATCTCTTCTGCCTGTCCGATTTTCCTTCCCATTTCTCTTGGAAACACTGATGTTTTCACATAATCCTTATTGAAGTTTGCCACAGCATCCTTATGCCTTTTATATGCTTTACCGCTTACAGCATGTACTGCATTAATTGCATGAAAAATAGAATAGTATGCCCTGTTATTGGCTCCTTTATAATCTTCAATAGAAAATAATGCTCTTGCTGATTTCAGATCATTTCGGGCTGTTTCCAGACGATATAACACCAGATCCCGTCTAGTACCGATTTCCTGATTATGCTGCTCCATACAAAACTACCCCTTCTTTATGAATATTGGAATAAAATGGATAGTTCACAATCCACTTGTTAAAATGTGCTTCACTTTTTGCAATAGGCTTAATATCCGTGTCATGATCCATATTAAAGTCATAGGTCATGTACGAGAGCTGTTGTGCATATGCCTTTAATTCCAGATCTGACATATCTACCAGAATCATAATGTCCACATCAGAATCCGGACGGAAGTCACCCCTTGCATAAGAACCATAAAGAATTATCTGGCGTATATGGGAACCATAGATCTTCTTGATCTCTTCTACATACTGTTCGATTAAATCCTGCATCATCTTTGGCATATATCATCACCTCATTTTCTGCTGATCATTCTATACTCTACTTACTTCTTAATTTTATTATAACCAGTTTACCCTCGTTTCTCAATCAATATTTTCCATGTATCAATTTTACTACTTTCTTCGACGAATTTTGTTCACCGTTATAGTGAATCCATCTTGTCCATTTGTTTTTAATCTATCAGTTATTGTGCTTTATATGGTATTATTTCATCTTATTTATTCAATATATAGTATACGAATTAATATCAAGATACTAGGATACAAAATATTCTACTGCGTTCTCAGGGAAGAATTCCTTCATCTCTCCGTATAACTGAGCCGCTAACGTCTTATTATGAGTGATGACAAGTGTCGGCTTCTGTAATTGCTGAATCACATTTGCCATCGTAAAAGTTTTTCCAGAACCCGTAACCCCTAGTAAAGTCTGAAATTGATTGCCTTCCTTGAACCCTTTCACAAGCTCTGTAATCGCCTGTGGCTGGTCTCCGGTTGGCTTATATGGGGCTTTTAATTTAAAAGCATGTCCGCCCTGTGGGCTGCTTTTATGAGCAAGTAGCTGACTATTGTCAGCGGATTGCGAATGTCCTTTTTCTGCATTCATGGTAAATCCCTCCATTCACGCTTATTGAACTACTAATGTTCAATAAGTTGTGACTTTTACTATGATCATTATCAGCCAAAAATTCGTATCCAGATTCGTAACGAAAAGCTTATTTTATGGTGAATAGATGTCCTTTTCACCTCGTTACGAATAAAAGTCACAAAACTAATATTTGCGGATAAAACAGCACTCGGAAATACCTGAAAATACTAACCTCCGGTCCTGTCATATTTTTACTGTCTGTTCTTGTAACAGTCCCTATTATATCAAATAAATTTTTGAAAGTATATAGATTAACGCAAGAAAAAAGCACAAATGTTCGATTCTTATTTGTACTTTTTTCAATCACTACTATTCTATTTTTTATCATGCCGCGTTGAAATATTCCTCCAGGATTAAGTCTATTTCAATCACTTTCGATACTTCACTCAATATGATAAGTTTGCGTAAACGCAAAGAAACAGCGACTTTGAAAAGTCAAAGCCGCCGTTTTATACGGGCGTGTCAAATGACTGCTGTACGACGGCTTTTTTCTTTTGCCGTCGTACGGCAGATAATCATTTCTTATTTTTAATTGAAAAAGAATTTTTATAATATCGCTTATTTTTATATTTGAAAAGTTATCCCGCTTTTGCTTACCATATTATTTCCTTAAATTAACCTTCATGTAACGCCCAATATTACGCAAATTCATCGAGTCCTCTACAAACTGAAGTTCATCCCAATATGCAGACCTTTGATTATACACGCCTATAAATTATTGGTTCATCATATCCAAAAGTTCTCTTTCCATTAACTTCCATGCTTTCCGATACTTCCAGAAAATTGTTGGAAAACTTTTCCCAAAGTTTGAATGTCATTACCGGAGAGAACTGGCTTGTGCTGCCTCCCTCCCAAATTCCGTCCTTTTCATGATAAAGTGCCGGATTAAATTTTTCAGATTTTTCTAGTTTAGAGTAATCAACATTCTTCATAGAATCATATGAAAATGTATTTTTATCTTCTCCTTTTGGAATTTTATAAGAAGAAAGTAAAATTCCCTGTTCTATTTCCGTGATAAGAAAAAGATGTGGAGATGCATGACGTTTTCCATTAATTTCATAATAACTCTCTTCAACAACAAATTTTCCTTTGAAATCTTCAGGAAGGTTATTTATTTTGTCATTACAGATTGTATTTACATGTTCCGCATATGGATATGTTTTCCCTTCTGCCTGCATCTTATTAAATTGATCCTTATTATCAAAATGTCCTGTCATCATTCCTACAAAATTATCAAGTTTCATCATATACTTTACCTCCTGGTATTTGCCTAATCACACTATTCCTCTTTTGCTTTTGCCATACTGGCGATATCTCCCACTCCATTCAATACCATTGTCGGAAGATAAGCATAAGTTTTGAGTGTATCCTTCGTTGAACATCCAGAGAGAACCAATACAGTAGACATACCACTTTCCTACGATCCCCAACCATTACAGCTTCTGCTGAATGACATCCAAGCATATTCAATCCTGTTCTCATCATCAGTGGATTCGGTTTCCCACAGAAATATGCCTGTGTACCTGTTGCCATTTCTATAGGTGCAATCAATGCACGACAAGCAGGAGCAATGCCGTTCTCAATCGGTCCGGAAACATCTGAGTTTGCTCCGATCAGCTTTGCACCTTTCAGAAGTGAACTACTCGGCAACTGAGTTACCAGAGCATCTGAATTAAGGCGGGATACCGCCTTTTCAGGGTGCGTCCATGA